>NZ_LDVA01000330.1:0-86980 GCF_050768715.1 Burkholderia sp. ZZQ-2
CCGCTCGTCTCCGTCGAGCCGACTTCGGCCGGCTGGCGGGCCGCGCTGCGCGATTTCCGCGCGGCCGTCGGCCGCCACAACCTGCGCGAGCTCGCCTGCTCGCCCGTTCTCTTCGAGCATTTCCGTGCCTTGCGCGCGCAAAGCGCCGCCGACCTGCGCGCGAGCGCGCCGCTCGACGCGCTCGCGCTCGTCGGCCGTGCGGTGCCGCCGGCCACGCTGCGCGCGTTGCCCGATGCGTTTGCGACCCGGATTCGTGCCCGCTACGAACAGGCGCTGCTTGGCGTGCTGCGCGCGGGACACGGCGCGCCTGATGCGGCACTCGCCGAACTCGACGCGATGCTGGCCGTGCTGGCGAGCGACGATCCCTACGATTTCTGGCGGCTCGCGGCCGCGTGCGTGCGCGCGCTGCGCGCCAGCGGCGCGCCGGAGCTGAAGCGCTTTCTCGCGCGGACGAATTTGCTGCTCGGCGAGCACGCGCAGGGCCGGCGCAGTGCGCCGCCGGAACTCGTGCGCGAGACGGTGGCGCTGCTGTGGCGCGATTTCGCGCTGTTCGGCGCCGCAGCCGAGGATGTCGCACTCGTCGACGTACTGCACGACTACGGGCTGACGGTCGACTGGCACGTCGCCGGTACGCCCGCATCGGAGGCGCTGTGGGAGGCCGATGCCGCCCGGGCCGAGCACGATGCGGTTGCCGCCGCGCCGACCCGCGCGCTTGGCGTCGTGACGGTCAATGCGCATGCCTATGAGGATTTCCTGCAGACGGCCGATGCGTCCATGGCCGACCTCGCTGCCGATCCGGCCGCGGCCGACGCGGGGGCCGCATGGCACGCGTCCGGCGCTGCCTACCGGGTCGGTACGGCCGCATGCGCGCTCGGGCTCGGCCATGCGGCGCTCCTGGCCGACACGCTGGGCCTGGCGTGGCGGCGTGCGGCGCACGGCGTGCCGCTCGCCGACGGCGGCCTCGATGCGCACGGCCACGCGTCCGACATGCTTCGCGCGGCGCTGCTGAAGATCGCCGCCGGCGTGGCGCCGCCGGACCTCACCGCGGCGTCCGGCGCGCTCGGCGCGGCGCTCGGCCGGGCCTGACGAACAGGGGGGCGAGCAAGGGGACGAACACGCGGCGGCGGCCCTTGCCGCGCGGGCCTGCAACACGCTGCCGACAGCGCCCGCGCGCGTGTTAGAGTGCCGTGTGATCCGCGCGCGCCGTTGCCAGCGCGGCGCGGCGTTGCTTGTTGATCGCGGCCCGGTCAGGCCGCGGCGTCTTTGCTAAAATTCAAACCATGTCAAAGCCTTCCGATCGCATCAATCTCACCAACCAGTTCCTGATCGCCATGCCGAACATGGCGGATCCGACGTTTTCAGGAACGGTGGTCTATCTTTGCGATCACAGCGAGCGCGGTGCGCTCGGCCTCGTCATCAATCGTCCTACCGACATCGACCTCGAATCGCTGTTCAACCGCATCGACCTGAAGCTCGACATCGAGCCGCTGCTGCACATCCCGGTGTATTTCGGCGGCCCGGTCCAGACCGAGCGCGGTTTCGTGCTGCATGAACCGGTGGAGGGCGCGAGCTACAACTCGTCGATGTCCGTCGAGGGCGGGCTGGAGATGACCACGTCGAAGGACGTGCTCGAGGCGGTCGCGACGGGCAACGGCCCGAAACGCTTCCTGCTGACGCTCGGGCATGCGGGCTGGGGGGCCGGGCAGCTCGAGGAAGAAATTTCCCGCAACGGCTGGCTGACCGTGGCCGCCGATCCGCGCATCGTGTTCGACACGCCGGCCGAAGAGCGCTTCGAAGCCGCGCTCGGCCTGCTCGGCGTCAGTTCGTCGATGCTGTCCGGCGAAGCAGGGCACGCATGAGTGGCGCGAGCGCGCGCGATGCGACGCTGCTCGCGTTCGACTACGGCGAAAAACGTATCGGCGTCGCGATCGGCAATGCGCTGACGCGCTCGGCCCGTGCGCTCGTCGTGATCCAGAACCTGAACCGCGAACACCGCTTCAAGGCGGTCGGCGACCTGCTGGCCGAATGGCGGCCGGACGCGCTCGTCGTCGGCCTGCCGATGCATCCGGACGGCACGCCGCACGACATGACGCAGCAGGCGAAGCGCTTCGGCAACCAGCTGAACGGCCGCTTCGGGCTGCCCGTCACCTGGGTCGACGAGCGTTATTCGTCGGTCGAGGCCGAGGCCGGGCTGCGCGAGCGCAACGTGCGCGGCCGTGCCCGGGCCGAGATGCTCGATGCCGAAGCCGCGCGCGTCATCCTTCAACAGTATCTCGATCAATTGTCCGACCATGAGCACCATTGACGCCGAGGCGCTTTACCGCGTCCTGCTCGACCAGATCCGCGCCGCGTACGGCACGGCTTTCGCCGAACCGGGCGGCCCTCGGCTCGCCGGCATTCACAGCGGCGGCGCATGGCTCGCCGAGCGCCTCGCGCGCGATCTCGGCGCGCCGGCGTTCGGCGTCGTGAACGTCGCGCTGCACCGCGACGATTACGCGAAAAAGGGGCTGCACAGCCAGGCCAGCCCGACGTCGCTGCCGTTCGAAATCGACGGCGCGCGCATCGTGCTCGTCGACGACGTGTTGTATACCGGGCGCACCGTGCGCGCGGCGCTCAACGAGCTGTTCGACTACGGCCGTCCGGCCGCGGTCGAGCTCGCGGTGCTCGCCGATCGCGGCGGCCGCGAGCTGCCGGTCGCCGCGCGCTTCGCGGGCGGCACGCTGGACGTGCCGGCCGGCGCGACGCTCGTGCTCGCGCGCGACGACGCGCAGTTCACGCTGCGCGTCGAGGCGCACGGCGCCTGAACGGCACGCGAACCGTATCCCGGGCCGCTGGTTTGCACCGCGGCCCGTTTGCATAGTTGGAATCACGCACACCATGACCACCGACACCACTGGCCGCACCGGCAATCCCGCTGCGGCCGCGAGCCCCGACCGGTTCCGCTACGGCTTCCTGAAGGGCAATCCGCAGCTCACGAAAAACGGCGAGCTGAAGCACCTGCTGTCGATCGAGGGCCTGCCGCGCTCGATCGTCAATCACATCCTCGATACGGCCGAGCAGTTCGTCAGCGTGACGGACCGTGAAGTGAAGAAGGTGCCGCTGCTGCGCGGCAAGTCCGTGTTCAACCTGTTCTTCGAGAACTCGACGCGTACCCGCACGACCTTCGAGATCGCCGCGACGCGCCTGTCGGCCGACGTGCTGAACCTGAACATCAATGCGTCGTCGACGAGCAAGGGCGAATCGCTGCTCGACACGATCAACAACCTGTCGGCGATGCATGCCGACCTGTTCGTCGTCCGTCACGCGTCGAGCGGCGCGCCGTACCTGATCGCCGAGCACTGCGCACCGCACGTGCACGTGATCAACGCGGGCGACGGCCGTCATGCGCACCCGACGCAGGGCCTGCTCGACATGTACACGATCCGTCACTACAAGCGCGACTTCACGAAGCTGCGCGTGGCGATCGTCGGCGACATCCTGCATTCGCGCGTCGCCCGCTCCGACATCCACGCGCTCACCACGCTCGGCGTGCCGGAAGTGCGCGCGATCGGCCCGCGCACGCTGCTGCCGGGCGGCCTCGAGCAGATGGGCGTGAAGGTGTTCCACAACCTCGACGAAGGGCTGAAGGGCGTCGACGTGATCATCATGCTGCGCCTGCAGAACGAGCGGATGAGCGGCGCGCTGCTGCCGTCGGCGCAGGAGTACTTCAAGACCTGGGGCCTGACGCCCGAGCGCCTCGCGCTCGCCGCGCCCGACGCGATCGTGATGCACCCCGGCCCGATGAACCGCGGCGTCGAGATCGACTCGCAGGTCGCCGACGGCCCGCAGTCGGTGATCCTCAACCAGGTCACGTTCGGCATCGCCGTGCGGATGGCGGTGATGGGCATCGTCGCCGGCAACAGCGACTGAGCCCGCTTTCGCACATCCTGATCCAGGCACTCAACGCAATCAACGCATTCACAGACAGCGCATGAAGATTCATATCAAAGGCGGCACGCTGATCGACCCGGTCGCCGGCACCGACCGGCAGGCCGACGTTTTCGTCGCGGACGGCAAGGTCGCCGCGATTGCCGACGCTGGCACCACCGCGCCGGCCGGTTTCAACGCCGAGAAGACCATCGACGCATCGGGCCTGATCGTCGCGCCCGGCCTCGTCGACCTGTGCGCGCGGCTGCGCGAGCCGGGCTACGAGCACAAGGCGACGCTCGCGTCCGAGATGGCCGCGGCCGTCGCGGGCGGCGTCACGACCCTCGTCTGCCCGCCGGATACCGACCCCGTGCTCGACGAGCCGGGCCTCGTCGAGATGCTCAAGTTCCGCGCACGCAACCTCCACCAGGCGAACGTGCATCCGCTCGGCGCACTGACGGTCGGCCTCAAGGGTGAAGTGATCACCGAGATGGTCGCGCTGACCGAGTCCGGCTGCGTCGGCTTCACGCATGCCAACGTGCCGGTGCGCGACACGCAGGTGCTGCTGCGTGCGCTGCAGTACGCGAGCACCTACGGCTACACGACGTGGCTGCGCCCGCAGGACGCATTCATCGGCCGTGGCGGCGTTGCCGCGAGCGGCGCGCTTGCGTCGCGGCTCGGGCTGTCCGGCGTGCCGGTCGCGGCCGAGACGATCGCGCTGCACACGATCTTCGAACTGATGCGCGTGACGGGCGCACGCGTGCACCTCGCGCGGCTGTCGTCGGCGGCCGGCCTCGCACTCGTGCGCGCGGCGAAAGCCGAGGGGCTGCCCGTGACGTGCGACGTCGGCGTGAATCACGTGCACCTGATCGATGTCGACATCGGCTACTTCGATTCGCAGTTCCGGCTCGATCCGCCGCTGCGCAGCGAGCGCGATCGCGAAGCGATTCGCGTGGCGCTCGCCGACGGGACGATCGACGCGATCTGCTCCGACCACACGCCGGTCGACGACGACGAGAAGCTGCTGCCGTTCGGCGAAGCGACGCCGGGCGCGACGGGGCTCGAGCTGCTGCTGTCGCTGACGCTGAAGTGGGCGGATGAAACGCGTACGCCGCTCGCGCAGGCGCTGCGCCGCATCACGTCCGCGCCGGCCGACGTGCTGCAGCTGCCGGCCGGCCGCCTCGCCGAAGGCGGCGCGGCCGACCTGTGCGTGTTCGACCCGCGCGCGCACTGGCGCGTCGAGCCGCGTGCGCTGAAGAGCCAGGGCCACAACTCGCCGTTCCTCGGCTACGAACTGCCCGCCTGCGTGCGCACGACGCTCGTCGCCGGACAGATCGCGTTCGAGCGCCCCTGAACCACGCCGGACCTTCGCCATGATTGCCCTTCGCAAGCTGCGTCTCGTCTTTCACCTGTTGCGCGGCATGGCGATCGTCGCGCTGCGTTTTTCGCACGTCACGCCCGCGCGGCGTGCCGAGATGACGCGCCGCTGGTCGCTCAAGCTGCTGCGGATCTGCGGGATGCGCCTCGTCGTCCACAACGACGGCGCGCGGCTTGACGCGAGCGCGCTCGTGGTCGGCAATCACGTGTCCTGGCTCGACATCTACACGATCAACGCGTGGCGGCCGACGCCGTTCGTGTCGAAGGCCGAGGTGCGGCAATGGCCGGTCGTCGGCTGGCTCGCCGAGAAGCTCGACACGGTGTTCCTGCAGCGCGAGAAGCGCACCGAGGCGATGCGGGTCATGCACGAAATGGCCGAGCGCCTGCGCAACGGCGGGCTGATGTGCGTGTTTCCGGAAGGCACGACGACCGACGGGCAGGAGCTGCTGCCGTTTCATGCGAACCTGTTCCAGGCCGCGGTATCGGCGGGCTGCGCGGTGCAGCCGATCTGCCTGATGTACGAGGACGCGCAGCGGCGGCAGTCGGTCGCGCCGGCCTACACGGGCGAGCTGGCGCTCGGCAAGTCGCTCGACATGGTGTTGCGCGGTGGCCCGATCGTCGCGCATCTTTACGTGTGCGAGCCGATCGCGCCGGGCGGCGACCGGCGGGCGACGTCCGCCGCGGCGCGCGATGCGATCGCGGCCGCGCTCGCGACGCTGCAGGAGAAGGTCGGCAAGCCGTCGGCCGAGTCGCTCGCGGAACTGGCGAAGCATGCGTATCCGGCGACCGAGGTCGGCACCGGTGCGGCGCGCAACGAGGCGGCCGACGCACCCGTGCCGGGGCGAGAGGGCTGACGCGTTGGGGCCGACCCACCTCCGGCCCCGCGAATCAGTCTCTCGTCACTCTCCGCCCGGCGAGCGGCACGCTTCGCACTGCACCTGCGTGACCGTGCGCTGCGCCGGATCGGCCGTCAGCCGCACGGCCGACAGCTGGTTACCCCACACACATCCCGAATCGAGCGCGACGAGGTTCTCTCGCAGCATCAGGCCGAGCGCGGCCCAGTGCCCGAACACGACCGTGACGTCCTCCGTGCGGCGCCCCGGTACGTCGAACCACGGCAGGTAGCCGGGCGGCGCGCTGTCGGGGCCGCCGTTCGCCTTGAATTCCATCGCGCCGTCGGGCGTGCAGAAGCGCACGCGCGTGAATGCGTTGAACGCGACGCGCATCCGGTCGCGTTTCTTCAGATCCGGGCTCCATCGATTCGGCTCGTTGCCGTACAGCTGCTGCAGCGTGTCGCGCCAGTCGGGCGCGCGCAGCGCGCGCTGGAGTTCGTCGGCGAGTTCGAGCACCAGCGTGGTGTCCCACTGCGGCAGCACGCCCGCGTGCACGAGCAGCATTCCGTTTTCCGCATGCACGAACGGGCGATGGCGGACCCAGTCGAGCAGCGCGTCGGCGTCGGGGTCGTCGAGGATTTCGCCAATCGTGTCGCCCGGGCGCTCGGTGCGCAGGCCGGCGGAGACCGCAAGCAGGTGGAGGTCGTGATTGCCGAGCACGACGGTCGCGCGCGGGCCGAGGTCGACGAGCGCACGCAGCGCGGCGAGGGAGCCGGGGCCGCGATTGACGACGTCGCCGGCGATCCAGAGCGGGGTGTCGGCAGGCGGGGACAGCTTGTCGAGCAGCGACTGGAGAGCGGAATGACAGCCCTGGATGTCGCCGATTGCGATGGGGGTGCGGGTCATGAGAGGTAGGTTGTTACAAATCCTGACGCGGGTCGAAAAAGGATGCGATCGCTGCAACTCAACTGCGAGCGTATTCGGGGAATTTTAACGTATTGATTTGAATGAATATTTTTTCGGGGGAGGGTCCGGGGCGCTGTTTCAAGTTGTTAGCGACGTGGATTTTGACCCAACCCGCTTCTTATAATTGGTGGCCCCTCAACAAAATTAGCATTTCATGGTTTTGAGGGTTACGGTCAGCAGTTAGAATGCCCGCCTTGGGGGGACGTGCACGTCATCGTCGCGTCCGGAGTTCGTGGCGGCTCGCGCTTGAGGCACGCCATGCATGACTAGAGGGAGCCTCATGATTCTGGTGACGGGCGGCGCGGGTTTTATCGGCGCCAATTTCGTAATCGACTGGCTTAGTCAATCCGACGAGGCCGTGCTCAATGTCGATAAATTGACCTATGCAGGCAACCTTCGCACGCTGCAATCGCTGAACGGAAGCCCGAAGCACGTATTCGCCCGCGTGGACATCTGCGACCGCGCGGCACTCGACGCGCTGTTGGCCGAGCACCGGCCGCGCGCGATCCTGCATTTCGCGGCGGAAAGTCACGTCGATCGCTCGATTCACGGTCCGGCCGAGTTCGTTCAGACCAACGTCGTCGGCACCTTCACGCTGCTCGAGGCCGCGCGCCAGTACTGGAGCGCGTTACCCGACGCGGAGCAGGCCGGCTTCCGGTTCCTGCACGTGTCGACCGACGAAGTGTTCGGTTCGCTGTCCGCGACGGATCCGCAGTTCTCTGAAACGACACCGTACGCGCCCAACAGCCCGTACTCGGCGACGAAGGCGGGCTCCGATCACCTGGTGCGTGCGTATCACCATACGTATGGCCTGCCGACGCTCACGACCAACTGCTCGAACAACTACGGCCCGTACCAGTTCCCCGAAAAGCTGATTCCGCTGATGATTGCGAATGCACTCGCGGGCAAGCCGTTGCCGGTCTACGGCGATGGCCAGAACGTGCGCGACTGGCTGTATGTCGGCGATCACTGCAGCGCGATTCGCGAAGTGCTCGCACGCGGCACGCCGGGCGAGACCTACAACGTCGGCGGCTGGAACGAAATGACGAACCTCGACGTCGTGCATACGCTGTGCGATCTGCTCGACGATGCCCGACCCAGGGCACAAGGCACGTATCGCGACCAGATTACGTACGTGAAGGATCGTCCGGGGCACGATCGCCGTTACGCGATCGATGCGCGCAAGCTCGAGCGCGAACTCGGCTGGAAGCCGGCCGAGACGTTCGCAACCGGCCTCGCGAAGACGGTCTCCTGGTATCTCGACAACCAGGCGTGGTCGGACGAGGTGGCTTCGGGCGAATACCGCAAGTGGGTCGAGACCAATTACGCAGCACGCGTTTGACAGGAGAGACGATGGCACGCAAGGGCATCATTCTCGCCGGCGGTTCAGGCACACGGCTCTATCCGATCACGCATGCAGTATCGAAGCAGCTGCTGCCGGTGTACGACAAGCCGATGATCTACTATCCGCTGTCGACGCTGATGATTGCAGGCATCCGGGACGTGCTGATCATCTCGACACCGCAGGACACTCCGCGCTTCGAGTCGATGCTCGGCGACGGCAGCCAGTGGGGGATGAATATCCGGTATGCGACGCAGCCGTCGCCGGACGGGCTCGCGCAAGCGTTCGTCATCGGCCGGGACTTCGTTGGCAACGAGCCGTCGGCGCTCATCCTCGGCGACAACATTTTCTACGGGCACGATCTCGCGAAGCAGCTCGAGCGGGCCAGCGCGAAGGATACGGGCGCGACCGTATTTGCGTATCACGTTCAGGACCCCGAGCGGTATGGCGTGGTCGAGTTCGACCGCGAATTCCGCGCGATATCGATTGAAGAGAAGCCGGCAAAGCCGCGTTCGAGCTATGCGGTCACGGGGCTGTATTTCTACGACAGGCAGGTTTGCGACATTGCAGCCGACATCAAGCCGTCGGCGCGCGGCGAGCTCGAGATCACCGATGTCAATTCGCGCTACCTGGCGGCGGGCCAACTCGACGTCGAGCTCATGGGGCGCGGTTATGCGTGGCTCGATACGGGTACGCACGATTCCTTGATCGAGGCGGCGACGTTCATCGCGACGCTGCAGAAGCGTCAGGGGCTCATGGTTGCGTGCCCCGAAGAGATCGCGTACCGCCGCAACTGGATCGACGCGGAGCAGGTGCTGAAACTGGCACAGCCGCTCGCGAAGAACGCCTACGGGCTGTATCTCCGGAACCTACTCACCCATCAGGTCGCATGGCAATCCACGTAACGTCAACGGCACTGCCCGAAGTCAAGCTTATCGAGCCGAAGGTATTCGGAGACGCGCGCGGGTATTTCTACGAGAGCTTCAACGCGCGCGAGTTTGCGGAGCACGTCGCTCCGGGTATCGAGTTCGTGCAGGACAATCACTCGCGATCCGCAAAAGGCGTGCTGCGCGGGCTGCACTACCAGATCGAACACACGCAGGGCAAGCTGGTGCGCGTGGTTGAGGGCGAGGTGTTCGACGTCGCAGTCGATGTGCGCCGCAGTTCGCCCAATTTCGGCAAGTGGGTCGGCGTGACGCTGTCCGCCGACAACCATCGGCAGCTTTGGGTTCCGCCGGGGTTCGCGCATGGCTTCCTTGTGGTGTCCGAGTCTGCTCAGTTTCTCTACAAGACGACCGATTATTGGTTTCCCGAGCACGAGCGCAGCATTGTCTGGAACGATCCGGACATCGGGATCGCGTGGCCGCTGGATGGCGAGCCGCTGCTGGCCGTCAAGGATGCCGCGGGCATGCGGTTGATGGACGCTGATCTTTTTGAGTGAGGTCGTGATGAATTCCGAGTCGACGATCCTCGTAACCGGTGTCACGGGTCAGGTAGGCTTTGAGCTGCTGCGCTCGCTGCAGGGGCTCGGCCGTGTGGTGGAGTGCGACCGCTCGATGCTCGATCTGTCTGATCTCGACCGGATCCGTGCTGTCGTGCGGGCGTTGCAGCCGGCCTTCATCGTGAATCCGGCTGCCTATACGGCCGTTGACAATGCCGAGGACGACGTCGATGCGGCAAGACGCATAAATGCCGATGTGCCGCGGGTCCTGGCGGAAGAGGCTGCGCGCAGCGGTGCGGTGCTGATTCACTACTCGACCGATTACGTGTTCGACGGAGCCAAGGCGGGCGCGTATACCGAGACCGATGCAGTGAATCCGCTGAACGTGTATGGGATGACCAAGCTTGAGGGCGAGCGTGCGATCGAGAACGCAGGGTGCGCGTACCTGACCTTGCGAACCAGCTGGGTATACGGGCGACGTGGCAGGAATTTCTTGCGCACGATGCTCAAGCTGGGCGCGGAGCGACCCGAATTGCGTGTGGTTGCCGACCAGGTCGGCGCGCCGACCTGGTCGAAAACAATTGCAGCCGCGACTGCGCACATCCTCTCCAAAGGGCTGGCGGCCCATGATGAGGCCTGGTGGCAGGCGCGCTCCGGAACCTATCATCTGAGTGCGGCCGGCGAGACGTCCTGGCACGGTTTCGCCAAGGCGATTCTCGGCATCGCGATGGGGGATGACGCACCCGCTGTGGTGCCGATTTCCGCGAGCGAGTTTCCGGTGCGCGCACGTCGCCCGGCGAATTCGCGCTTGTCCCACGGCAAACTCGCCGAGACGTTCGGCTTGCACCTGCCCGATTGGGAATACGCGCTGGGCCTCTGCATGGCCGACTGAAAGGGATCGCCGGTGGTCGGACCCCTGCATCGCCAGGTATTGACCGGGCGCGTCAGGGTAACGGGCAGTCGAGCAAGCGGCGGATCCCGTCACCGAGTTTTATCGTCTTGTCAGCCTTGCGTGCCGAAGCGAACCGCGATCGAGCGGGGATAGAACGATAGAACACTAGCCGAGAATGCCAGTTGCCGCGAAACGGGCGGCCCAGCTGTTTGCGCTCCGGATCCGCGATACCTCGTCGTGCGTCGTCCGGTATTCGAGTGCCTCGACAACGATTGAAGACAGGTTCTCGGATCCGCTCGAGAGGAATGTACCGGGTTCGTCGCACCGTGTTGCCATTTCTCCGAAGGGGGTCGAGATGACCGGTAATCCGAGCGCTCTGTACTCGTAATACTTGATCGGATCGACACCGTCCGTGAGCGGGTTGCGCAGGAACGGAATCAGGCCGACGTCGAAGTCCGACATCGCGGCGAGAGCGGCGGCGTGTTTCAGCGGCGGAAGAATCTGCACGTTCTCGGGCAGCGCGATTTGCGGGGGATGGAATAACGGCCCGATCAATCGAATCGTGTCCGCGGGGCGGCATTGCGCAAGCGCAGCGAGCCATTGCCAGTCGAACCAAGGCCCCATGGTGCCCAAGTAACCCAGTACATGCGGCCCGGCATGATCCGACGTCTTTTCGCGGAACGCCGGAAGGACGGCTGGATCGAGCCCGTTGTGGACCAGCCTGGCGTCAGGCCGAATACTGCTCCAGCTCGAGCGCAAGCCCGACGACGATACGAAAACCGTGTCGACCTCGCGCGCGACAGCGAGTTCGGTGCGTTTCATCGCCGAGCGCGAAACGCCTCGATAGAACGACGGGAAGTCGTCCATCCTGTCGTAGAGCGACCGGGCGGGACGAGCCGCTCGTAACAAGTCGAGCGCGAGCCCGGACGGCTTCCCGACCGCGAGAAGCGTGTTGCGCTCGGCGCAGAATTGCACGACGCGACGCGTGATGTCACGCCATCCGAATCGATTGATTGCGGTGCCGAGGGGCAGTGGCTCAAGCGGAAGGCTGCGGATGCGGACGACGTCGAGCCAAGGCGGCGCGGCGGTATGCGCGTCGGACTTGCCTTCGCCGGATGGACGGCGCAAGTCTTGAAGCATGGGCAGGCGGGTTGGATACGGATCGATCCAGAGCACACGGCCATGGGTTTCTTGATGAAACCACTCGACGAACTTGTGAGGTCGCTGTGCAAAGCTGCTCCATGGCACCGGCGACAGATAGACGAGTTGTTCGATCACACGCATTGTTCCCGGATGACGTCGAAAATCCGCTGGGCTGCCTTTCCGTCACCGTAGGGCGAGACGCCGCGTGCAACCTTGCCGTATTCGTCGGCGTTGTCGAGCATCAGTTGGACCGCATTGACGATCGTATCGGTTTGAGTGCCGACGAGCCTGACGACACCGGCTTCGACAGCTTCCGGGCGCTCGGTCTCGTCGCGCAACACCAGGACCGGTTTGCCCAGAGCTGGCGCTTCTTCCTGCACGCCGCCCGAGTCGCTGAGGATGAGGTACGAGCGCTGCATGGCGGCGACGAACGGCACATAGTCGAGCGGCGGGCAGAGTCGGATCCGGGCGTGGTGCGACAGCAGTTCGCGCGTCGTACGCTGGACGTGCGGATTGGGATGTACGGGAAACAGCACCTCGATGTCGTCGTTGGCGTCGACAATCTGGCGAATGGCATGGCAGATCCGTTCGAGCGGGGCGCCGAAATTCTCCCGGCGATGCGCGGTGACCAGAATCAGCCGTTTCGTGTCGTCGATATCGACGCCGCAGGACGGATGTGTCTGCAAGACAGTGTGAAGCGCGTCGATGACGGTGTTTCCGGTCACCCAGATCTGGTCGCTGGGGATGTTTTCATGCAAGAGGTTGTCGCGCGAACTCGCTGTCGGCGCGAAATGCAGCCTTGCGAGGCGCCCCGCGAAAACGCGGTTCATCTCTTCAGGAAACGGATTGCCGAGATCGCGGGTACGCAGGCCCGCTTCAATATGACCGAACGGTATATGCCGATAGAAGCATGCAAGCGCCGTGGCCATGACCGTCGTGGTGTCGCCTTGTCCCAGTACGAGATCGGGACGCTTGTCCACGAGCACGGCATCGATACCGTCAAGCAGACGCGACGTCAGGCTGGCAAGCCCCTGATTCGGACGCATGATGTCGAGATCGACATCCGGTTTGATATCGAAACAGGTCAGGATCTGGTCGAGCAGATCGCGGTGTTGCGCGGTCGCGAGCACGTGCACCTTGAATCCCGGATCTGCTCGCAAACGCAGGATGACCGGCGCCATCTTGATGGCCTCCGGTCGCGTACCTACGACGCACAGTATGGTTCTAGACATGCTGTCGCTACGAATCAATCGATGTAGTCCAGATAGAAATGCGAGTAATCGCGCCACTTCTCCTTGAAGTAGTTCGCGTTGCGAAGGAATAGCTTGCGATAGGCCTCGCTGCCGCTGTCGGCGCCGGTCGTTTGATGGGGCTGATGGCGGATTCCGGACAAATCCCGGTAAGTGACCTTCATTCCGAGTGCCTTGACCTGGAAGCACAGGTCCGTATCTTCAAAGCAGGTCGGGTCATAGAAGGTATCGAATCCTTGCGTCGCATCGAACGTGCGCCGACGCATGAAGAAGCCGCTGGTGCCGAGGAAGCCGATGTCGGCACGATAGCCGTCGCGGATTGCCGCCGCGTTCATCGCCCGATTCGGACAATAGTCGGCGATCATGCCGCCGAGATCGGTGCGCGTGGCGTCGAACCAGCCTGCATTCCATCCGATGACACCGACGCTCGCGTCGTTTTCCAGGACGTGCAGCGCTTCCTCGAAACCCGACGCGCCCACAAACCACTGATCGCTGTCGAAGAAGACGATGTACTTGCCCGTGCTGTGCTGAACGCCGAGATTACGTCCCGACGAGCAGCCATTCTCCGGGTTGCGGACCAGCCTGACGTTGGGAAATTCGCGCTCGACGAGTTCTGCACCACCATCGGAACTTGCGTTGTCGACGACAATCACTTCCGCTATGTACGGCGCAGCATGCTGGAGCAGGGTTTGCAGGCAGCGTGCGATGATGCCCGCGTTGTTGTGAATCAGGATAACGACGCTGACGTCGTGCCGGGGCTGCGGCGGGCACAGCTGCTCGACGCGGCTGAGCCAACTGTTGCCCGCAACGAAGATGTCGTCGTTTTGTATGACGGGTTCTGCCGCAGCGAGTGCGCCGCATTGCGCCGCGAACGACGCAAGGTCCGTGCGAACGTGTAACAGCGGGGTGGCTGTCACGCCAAGTTCCATCGAACACACGACCGGCTTGCGCTGAAGCAGCGCTGCATAAATACCTGCGGTGGAGTCGGCGCTGCGCAGGCTCCGCGCGCCAAGCGGGAAGAACATGAAATCCGCATGGGCGATGTAGGCCGGCACTTCGCTCGTGTGCCGCATGCCAAGCATGACGACGTTATCCGGCAGGCCCGGCGTCAGTTGCCCGTCGGCGATCACGCAGAACGTGACGTTGACGTTGCGCTCCGCGGTTTCCTTGAGCCACTGGTAATCCACCGAGTCGAGTCCGTCGACCGAGTAGAACAGTGCGACGCTGCGGCGCTTGGACGGCATGTCGCCCGGACGGTTGTACTGCTTGTAGACGTCGAAGACCGTATGAACCGCGGCACCGGGCAGCAGCTCGATTTTTTCCCGGGCACGCTGCGGGATGGTGTCTGCAAGTGCCGGCATGCCGACGGTGCATCGATCGGCATCGACGGCGATTGACTCGAGGATGCGCATGGCCTGGCCATCGTGGCTCCAGTCCTGTGCGATGTCGAGGATTGTTTCGAGCCCGCGATTGCGCGCGAACTCGAAAAAGGGTGTGACCCGGGAGTCGGGCACGCCGATGATCAATTTCGCGCTTTCCGATACCTGACCGAAAATGTCCTCGATCTTCGTCGGATCGATATATTCGTGAATCAATCCGGGAATGCGGGGCGTGAGCGGCGCGGGCGTCGATCCCGTATCCGGAGGCGCGACCAGATAGACAACGCGATGGCCCGCGGCGAGCGCCGTCGTGGTCAGTTGTGCGTAGCGATGCCCGGAACCAGCCCAGTCGTACGCGTGAGCGGCGATGACGATGATTTCTTCGCGTTGCAGCTTGGCTGCTGCGCGGAACGAGAGGCGTTGATCTTCCGCAGTCGGCGTGCCGCTTGCCACTTCGATGGCGGCCTGCTGGATCTGCTGCTGTGCTTGCTGATACCGGTAATGGCGTCGTGCAGCAGACACGAGCGCGCGTACGCCGCCATTGCGCAGAATATAGGCGGCACGGCTCATGTAGGTGAGAGGGGCGGACATGTACCGGCGAAAAAGCATAGAGGATCCCGAAGTGGAGTGAATTGCGGCTGCGGCCACATTGGGTTGCGGGGGTGCTTCGGACTCGGCGTGACCCTGCTCGAATTGCCGGATCGTTGCCTTGAGGCTTGAAATTTTATCAGCTTGTTCCTCCGCCGCTTTTCGAGCGGAGTCCTTGAGCGTCGTCGTTTGCGCGGCATGCACTTGTGACGCGTGCTTGACGAACGCTTCCGCCGCGAGCAGTTTATGGTTCGCCAGTTCCAATCGGTTCTGAAGCTCGGCGACCTGTTCTTCCTGTTGCGCAAGCTGTGCGTCGCGGAAATGCAGCAAATCCACTGTTTTCCCGAGTTCCGTCTCAAGCTGGCCGACCCGTGCGTCTTTCTCGGCGAGTTGTGAATCGCGGTAGCGCAGCAGGTCGAGCGCCTTCTCGCTCATGCGAGCGGCGCCATTCTTTTGCCAGACGAGCTGCTCGAGCCATGTGCTCATCCAATCCAGCTGCTGGCTGCTCCAGCGGCGCGGGGCTCCGTCCGACGCGGCGCGAACGGCCGCAAAAGCGTGGTCCAGGACGGTTGAATGTACGCAGGCCGAAGCGTTTAGCGCATCGAGCTTTTCCTGCGCGATGATCCAGGGCGCGCCATCCGGGTGTGTCAGCCTGCGCACCGCGGCAGTGAAGTCTGCTGCGTCGTCGTTCAGTTGAAGGCGCAGCGATGCCGGAAGGCCCGCCATATCGTGCGCACGCGCCATCTTGACGTCATATTCCAGTGCCGCGACCGGGATCGATTTTCCGAGTGCGAGGATGCTTCCGTGCAGGCGCATCGAGAACGCGGCGTCGCACTCGCCGATAACCGCGAATGCCTCGTCGGGCGTGATCCCGTCAATGATGACACTTTCGATATGGGGCGACACCGCGAGCTTGAGGTGCTCGAGAAAGGATCGATCGGTGAGGCGCTCGTGGTCGCCGACGCTCCATTGGAAGCCGAGCCACACGATCGACCAGCTGTCGTCCAGCGCTTCATTCAACGCGGAGACGAGTTTTTCTTCCCAGTTCCGGTTGAACTCCCACGATCGGGCAATGACCGCCAGCTTCTTCTTTGTCCCCAACGGGGCGAGTGTGCCGGAAACGTCGACTTCGGCGGGCGGGCGGCTGACGAATGCCCAGCCCGGATCGGCGCCGACGGGAATGTCCCGACTTACGCCGATATCGTGCAGAAGCGCCTCGGAGTCCGTATCGCGCAGCGAAACGTGATCCACATGCGTGAACACGTCGCGCGTGATGTCGCGGCTGTCCGGGTTGACCAGCGGTCCGACGCCGTGTGCCCAGATGACCGTGCGGACCCCGAACTGCCGAGCCATGTAAAAAATCCGCGCATAGCCCGCGATATCGTTTTGGGTCGGGTCGTAAAGTGCCTCGACGTTGAACGGATGATGATCCTGAAAGATGCCGCCACCGCCGAATACCAGCAGATCGGCGTCGGACAGTGCGCGGCCGACGGCACCGAGATTGAAATAGTCGACGGCGGCGATGCCGTGGGCATGCGTCGTATATTCGGGGTTGATGCTCAGTGCGACGAGCTCGCCGCCGCGCTCCCGAACCTGGCGAGCGAGCAGGCCCAGCAACAATTCGTCGCCGACGTTGGGTGCGCCGTAATAGCCGACCGCGACGACCTTGATGCTGCGCGCTTGCATGGTGTCGTTCTCCGTCATCATTCGAACTCGAATACCGGACACGGCGCGAGCCACCCCGATCCACTGTTGTTTTCCGGAAGCACGTCGATGTGGCCACCATAGGGCAGGCGCGCGTGCCGCTTGTATTCGCCGGAGGCGATATCGCCTACGCCGACCGCCAGCACATAGCGGTTGCCGGAGAAGCTCGCGCGCATCTTCCAGGTGAACTGGTACGTTCCGGCGGACAGGGGCGGCAGCGCAATATTCATGTGCTGGGTGGTCGCGCTCCACAGCACGATATCGTCGATGCTTTTGATCTGAAGTCCGAAGCAAGGCTTCGGGTTCGGCTCGGACACGCTGATCGATACGACGACGCGGAACGCTTCATTGAACGAGAAGGTCGTGCGTTCCTTGCCGTTCGCATCCTCGATCTTCACGTCGAGAATCGACGTCCGGTCCGACATGGCCGTCATGGCATCGCTTACCGCCGAGCTGGCGGGGGAATCGGTGTCGGTGTGCTGTGTCGGCACCTCGATGTCGATCGCGCTCCCGCCTTCTTCGTCGACGAGGTCGTTCGCATAGAGCTTGACCACGTCGCGGCACGGGCCGTCCTTTACCAGCCGGCCCCGCTTCAGGTAGATGGCCCGGTCGCAGTACTCGACGAGGGTGTTGGTGGAGTGTGTTACCAGCAGGATCGTGACGCCTTCCTTCTGCATCTTCCGGATCCGCGTCAGGCATTTGGTCTGAAACGCGGTATCGCCGACCGCAAGTGCCTCGTCGACCACCAGGATATCGGGGGAGACGTGAATGGCTACCGCGAATGCGAGCCGGACGTACATGCCCGACGAGTAGGTCTTGACGGGCTGGTCGATGAATTCGCCGATGTCGGCGAACGCTTCGATTTCGTGAAAACGCGCGCGGATTTCTTCCGACGTGATGCCCATGATCCGTGCAGACAGCATCACGTTCTCGCGGCCGCTGAATTCCGGATTGAACCCGGCGCCGAGTTCCAGCAGTGCGGAGATCCGGCCGTTGACCGTGACCGAGCCGTCGCTCGGCGACAGCGTGCCGGCAATGATTTGCAGCAACGTCGACTTTCCGGAACCGTTTCTGCCAATGATTCCGATGGTCTCGCCCCGCCGGACGGGGAAAGAGACGTCGTGCAGCGCCCAGAAATCGCGACCGTATTGCCGGGAATTGCTCCCAGGGAGCTTGATGCGAGTCGCGAGCGAGTGCCGCAGCCGGTCCGCCGGTTTGTCGTAGATACGGAAGCACTTGGAAAGGTGCTCGACGTTGACGAGCAGCTGTTCCGTTTGGCTTGTAGGTTCAGGCTCGCGAGTTTGCATGAGAGGGAGCGAGTTAGCTTTCACGTGTTCAGCGCAGGCGGAAAAAAGACGATCGCACAGTAGGCTCAGGGGTCGGATGCTGACTTGCCTCGCGGCCACCACGGTGGCACGGCGAGGTCAGCATTCGTTCGGTTACCGCGAATGCATCAGCCTATTGTAGAGGTCCCGTTTGGTGCGAACGCACGCATCGAGATCATACTTGTCCTTCAGGAGCTGACGGGCGTTCGTGGACAGCGTCGCCAGCATCTCGCGATTCTGGGCGAGCTCGATGATCGAGTCGGCAAATTCAGCCGCCGTATCGCAAATGACGATATCCCGACGGTTGACGGCGCCCAGCCCCTCGCAGCCCTTTGCCGTGCTGAGAACGGGAATGCCGTTGCTCATCGCTTCCAGAATCTTGACGCGCACGCCGCCGCCTGAAAGCAGGGGAACAAACAGTAGATGTGCATCCGCCAGAATCGGGTCGAGCGACGGCACGAAGCCGTGAACGAAGATGTGTCGTCCGTCGTGCAGCGCCTTGAGATCGTCCGGCGGGTTGCCTCCAGTGAAATGGAGCTTGATGTTGTGCGTCTCGAGCTTGTCGCGTACCAGTGGGAGAATGTCGCGGACAAACCACGCAACACCTTCCGCATTCGGATACCACCAGAAGCCACCCATCCAGAGCAGGTTGACCTCGTTGGTCGGCTTCGCTCGGTAGTCGGTGTCCTTGATCGGGAAGCACAGCGGCAAATAGTGCTTCTCCACGGGCGCCTTCACGCGCTCCATGTCTTCGCGTGAAATGAACGTCATGGCGTCGAAGCGCCAGACGTTGTCGATTTCGACGCGTCGGGCGTTGCGGCGGCTGATCTCGGCGATGCGCGCGACCGCTGCTTTTTTCCAGCCTGTCAGCTGCGCGGGAATCCAGAACGGGAAGAGATCGGATTCGATGTTGTGACTGACCAGGACGGCCGGCAACGCCGGGAAGAACTTGCGGAAAAAGGCCAGATGACTGCTGTGCACCTCAAGCATGTCGATCTTCTTTTCCTTGACGATCCGGCGGGCACTGCGAATTGCCGCAGGGCTGAAGTAGCTCGCATCCATGAACGGAAGGCCATGGAAGCAGTGGACCAGTGAATGCCATGCTCGTCCGGGCGTACCCATGTCGGCAGGCATGGCAGCCCGCGGCTCCACGTGGACCGATTTGAAATGTCGTTCATATAGTGAACGATTTTCCTCGATCTTCTTTTTTTCCTCGTCTCCACCGATGGTGAACAGATGGAAATCATACTCGTCGACCAGCGGCGCGAGCGTATTCATCACGTAGATCGGGCCCCCCGCGCTGGCAGGAAGCGGCGGGGACAGCGTAAAAACGAGGATGCTCTTTTTCTGCATATTAGCCACGGGATTCGTCAAACACGTCGGTGTCGAAGAAAGGAGAAAAGTCGGTCAGATAGGCAATGTCGGGATTGCGTTGACCGATGATTTTTGCGGGCACACCACCGACCACGGTGAAATCCGGGACGTCTTTCGTGACGACCGCGCCGGCCGCGACGACTGCGCCTTTGCCGATCGTCACGCCTGGCAGGATAATGGCGCGCGCGCCCAGCCATGCGTGGTCGTGGATGGTCACGACGCCGCCGATCGACATGAAACCCGGGTGGTTGTGATCGTGATGCAGGCTGAGAAGGCAGCACTGGAACGAGATGTTGACGTTGTTTCCGATCTCGATGCCCGTGCGACCGTCCAGGTAGATCTCACGATTGAGCACGCAGTTGTCGCCGATGCGCACGTTGCAGCGTGTGTGGTACCCGGTGAAGAACTGCCGCATGCTGACGTGCGTTCGTTGGCCGATGACGATACCCAGCACGCGTCGATAGTAGAAGTTGCGGACTCTTTCAATCGGCATGCGCGCAATGAAGTTGTTGCCGATGTAGTACTTGAGCGCGGCCAGAAAAAAATACGTCGACGACGCTAGCAGGCGGGCCTTGATCCTGCTTTTCATGCGGCCTCGGAAGCTTGCATTGGTCATGATGTGAGGGAGCGGTTGATCAGACGGTTGCTGTCGTCGCGCGCCGGAAAGGACGACGACTGCAACCGCCTTTGCGCGATGGCAGAAGGCTAGCTTCGACCGTAGTTGTCGTCGAAGCGGACGATGTCGTCTTCGCCGAGGTAGTCGCCGCTCTGGACTTCGATCATCACGAGGTCGACGACGCCCGGATTGGTCAGACGGTGCTTGTGTCCGGCCGGGATATAGGTCGATTCATTGGTGCGCAGGTAAAACTCCTCGTCGTTGTTGACGACGAGGGCCATGCCGCTCACCACGATCCAGTGTTCGCTGCGATGATGATGCAACTGCAGGCTGAGGCTTGCGCCCGGTTTGACCTCGATTCGCTTGATCTTGAAGCGGGTGCTTTCTTCGAGAACCGTATACATGCCCCACGGACGGCCTACCGTTCGATGTACCCGGAAGGTTTCGTGGCCTTGCGACTTGAGGGCCGCGTAGACGTGCCGAACGTCTTGCGCGCGATTGCGATCGGCAATGAGGAGTGCGTCGGGGGTGTCGACGACCAGGAGGTCCTTGACGCCTACGGCGCCGACCAGCCGGTTGTCGCTACGGATGTAGCAATTGCTGACATCGTGGAGCAGCGCTTCGCCGTCCACACGATTGCCGTGGTCGTCCGGCTTCAACAGGTCGCCGAGCGCATTCCACGAACCGATGTCACTCCAGCCGATATCGCAGCGCACGACCTCAACCTTGTCGGAGCGCTCCATCAGCGCGTAGTCGATCGAAATATCGGGTGTGCGATTCAGCAGGTCACCGTTCAGTTCGACCAATGAAACGCCGCCGCCTTCCGACTGACGAGACTGCGCGATGCATGCACGCGTGGCTTCGAGCACGTCGGGGCAATGTTTTGCCATTTCCGCCAGCAGGAATGCGGCGGTAAAGCAGAACATGCCGGAGTTCCACAGGAACGATCCCGACTCGACGTATTGCCTGGCCACGTCCACCGTCGGCTTTTCCACGAATCGCTTGACCCGCGTGCCGTCTGCCTCGATGTATCCGTATGCGGTTTCCGCAAACGTCGGCGTGATGCCGAAGGTGACCAGCGCACCCTTGAGCGCCAAGGCGGCAGCTTCCTGGACGGCGGTCGCGAAGGCGGCATCGTCTGTCACGAGGTGGTCCGCGGGAAGCACCAGCAGGATTGCATTTTCGCCGAGCGTTGCGGCAACACGCAGCGCGGCGGCGGCGATCGCGACGGCCGTATTGCGGCCGAACGGCTCGAGGATGAACGACGTCGACAGATGCCCGGTATTGACGGTGCTGAATTCGTCGCTCGTCTTGAAGTACAACTCGCGATTCGTGACGGTCACGACTTCGGTGACGCCCGGAAGCTGGGCGCCGCGCTTGAATGCCTTTTGCAGCAGGCTCTCGCCATCTTCGAGGCGGATGAACGGCTTCGGATGGGATTCGCGCGAAACGGGCCACAGGCGAGAGCCTGCGCCGCCACACAGGATGGTGGGAACTATTTGGGGCTGCGTCGACATGTGCAGAATATCTCCGGTGATTGCTCTATCGCGTCATGATCCGATCGGTCGGCGATCTATCCGCGTGCACGGCAACTGCCACTGATGCAAGGCGGCAGGCGAGCGCGCTGGCATGGATTACAGGACGTCTGCGAATCCCTTTCGGGTCCGCTGGAACCACCAGAATCCGAACCACGCGAGAAGCAGCGATGCGATCATGCAGGTTAACCAGTTCGTCCAGTCGGGGGGGTGCCCGAAGATCAGCGTGTTGCGTCCCTCTTCGATGATGAACGTAAGGGGGTTGAGTTCGATCCACGATCGATACTGTGGCGGCAGATTCGACACGGGGTAGAAAACCGGCGACAGGAACATCAGCACTGACGTGATGACACCGGTAATCTGCGAAATGTCTCGAATGTAGACGCCCAAAGCCGACAGAAACCATGCGAGCCCCAGTGAGCCGACGATCAGCGGCAGCATGACGACGGGGAACAGGA
Source organism: Burkholderia sp. ZZQ-2 (assembly GCF_050768715.1). NCBI lineage: Bacteria > Pseudomonadati > Pseudomonadota > Betaproteobacteria > Burkholderiales > Burkholderiaceae > Burkholderia > Burkholderia sp. ZZQ-2. The sequence goes on from NZ_LDVA01000330.1 coordinate 22,130, forward strand.
TGGCGGTCCAGGGCAGCGAGTGGATAAGGATGCACTCGGCGATGATCAGGACCAGCAGGCTGATCGCGCTGTGGAACAGCGCTGACGCGAGCGCGACCACCGGCAGTATCTCGAGCGGGAAAATAACCTTCTTGACGTAGTTGACGTTTGCAAGGATCAACGTCGGCGCCCGGTTGATGCACTCTGCCAGCAGGCTGTGGAGGATCAGGCCGACGAACAGGACGATCGCGAAGCTTGCCTTGTCGTCGCTCGTGGTACCCCACCGCGACTTGAAGATGACGGAGAAGAAGAAGGTGTAGACGACGAGCATCAGCACGGGATTGAAGAACGACCACGCAAGACCCATTGCTGACCCGCGATAGCGCCCGACGACCTCGCGTTGAGTCATTTGCAGAATCAGTCCGCGATTACGGTAAATGCTACGGGCGATCGCCATCGGCGATGCCGGGTGCTTCGAGTTCGGATTCATCAAGTTGCGTGTCGTTGCATTCGGATCGGTGATGGAGCCCCCAACCCCTCGCCCACGTGGCGCAGCCATTGTTGCGGGGTGTCGTGAGTCTGAAAAAGGCGGCAATCCAGTTGGCCGCGACGTTTCAATGTGCTCCCGACTTCAATCCTGAGCGATCGGGCAAACAAGGTGCCATCGCCCGCAACGTATTCTAATGCAGGCCATCCGTCCAGCCCTGGACTGAAGCGCTCTCTGCCTTGATTGGCGGCGCTTGGTGACGCTGGGTTGAGACCGGACCGGTACCGACTGACGACGGCTCGCCCATGGAAACCAAGCATGATCGCCGGAATGCCGATGACGCGCAATAGATGTTAATGTTTTCACATCTTTTAACAACTAGGCGTCCGGCGGGGGATTGACATGCTCAGGCCTCCTGGTGTTTATGAGATACGGCATTCGACGCCGCGAGAGAGGCGCGTCCTGGAAGGGGGCGTATCTCGTGCTGGAACCCGTCCGGCCGTGGCTCGCCCTGGTCGCCGATCAGGGCCGAACGCGTTGGGCCGGCACGGATCGAGGGCAGCGGCATTGCACGGCGTCCCGGGACGGGCGCGTCCGGCAAGGGTGCGAGCAGTTAGAATTGCACCCGTATCGCGAGCACGCGGCAGGCATTCCCTGCACGCCTGACAAATGAGTAAGCCCGCTGTCTCCCAGACGGGCCAGCCAACCCATCGCGCTTGCTGCAGTCAAGCGCTTAGCCGAATTCCGGATGAATGTCATAAGCGCCCCACAACGTCAGTCCGATGACGTCGATGGTCTCTCCATTTCCCTGGTCGTATACCGCCCCGATATCGCGCAGCTGCGGCAGACGCTCGACAGCCTCGGCGCAGCGTGCGAGAACCTGCGGGTGGTTTCACCTGAATACCCCGTCGAGCTGTTCCTGGTCGACAACGGCGGACTCTGCGACATTTCGGGGGCGGTCGACCGGCTCAGCACGCAAGGCGTGGCATGCCGAATATTGACGGGGCATGGCAACGTCGGTTACGGGCGTGGCCACAATCTTGCGATCGAGCATTCCAGCGGGTCGTTGCACTTGATCCTGAATCCGGATATCGATCTGGATCCGCAGGCATTGGTGTTGGCCCGTACGTTTTTCAAATCGCACGCCGATACAGGCTTGATCGCTCCCTGGGTCGGGGACGGAGCAGGCGGGTTTCAGTATCTCTGTCGCCGGTTTCCGTCGATCGTCGACCTGCTGGTTCGCGGCTTCTTGCCGACCTGGGCCAGACGGCCGTTCCGGAAGCGACTTGCCCGCTATGAAATGCGCGATACCATCGACGGCATGTCCGTCGTCTGGGATCCCCCAATCATCAGCGGTTGTTTCATGCTGTTTCGAACGAACGTGCTGAAGACGCTAGGGGGCTTTGACCCTCGTTATTTCCTGTATTTCGAGGACTATGACTTGAGCTTGCGCACCCACAATGTCGCGCGTGTCGCCTATGTCCCGTCCATCCGCGTGATTCACCACGGCGGAGGCGCCTCGCGCAAGGGCTTCGCGCACATTCGGATGTTCGCAGTGTCCGCGCTGAAGTTCTATAGCCGGTTCGGCTGGAGGTTGTGGTGAGCCGCATTGTCGTAACCGGTGCGAACGGTTTCGTCGGCCACGCTGTGTGCCGACTTGCGCTGGCGGCGGGGCATACCGTCACGGCGCTGGTGCGCCGGCCGGGTGGGTGTATCGAGGGCGTGCGAGAGTGGGTGCACGACGCACCTGACTTCGAGGGAGTCGCTGGTGCGTGGCCCGATGATTTGCAGGCCGATTGCGTGATCCATCTGGCCGCGCGGGTACACGTGATGCACGACAAATCCTCCGATCCGGACGCCGCCTTCGATGCGACCAACGTAGCGGGCACGTTGCGGGTTGCCGATGCCGCGCGCATGCATGGTGTGCGCCGGTTCGTCTTCGCGAGCAGCATCAAGGTAGTCGGCGAGGGCGACGCGGGCGTACCGCTCGCGGAGGATGCCGTCCCGGACCCGCAGGATGCATACGGGCGCTCGAAGCTGCGTGCCGAGCAGCAACTGGCCCGGCTCGGTGAGGCCGGTCTCGAAGTCGTCGTCGTCCGTCCGCCGCTCGTCTACGGGCCGGGGGTACGCGCCAATTTCCTCCGGATGATGGATGCCGTATTCCGCGGTGCGCCATTGCCATTGGCCGCGATTCCTGCTCGTCGCAGCGTTGTCTATGTCGACAACCTTGCCGATGCCCTGCTGCACTGCGCAATCGATCCGCGTGCGGCGGGCGAGTGCTTCCACGTCGCTGACGACGATGCGCCCTCGGTTGCCGGATTGCTGCGGATGGTCGGTGACGCGCTCGGCAAGCCGGCAAGGCTGTTCCCGGTGCCGGCAGGTGCGTTGCGCGCGCTCGGTCGGCTGACCGGTCGAAGCGCCGTCGTCGATCGCCTGACGGGCAGCCTGCAGCTCGACACGGGGCGCTTGAGGCGGGTACTGAATTGGCATCCGCCCTATACGACGCGGCAGGGCCTCGAGGCGACGGCCGCATGGTATCGTTCGCGCCACTTACAGAAATAGGCAACATGCACTTCACGATTAACACGTGGTTTGCCGCGGTAGCAGTGGCAACGGGCGCGGCCGTCGCCACGACGACGATCCTGCGCGTGCTGCTCGCCACCGGACTGGCGTGGCGACTTGCCACCGACATCCCAAATGAGCGCTCGCTGCATACGCGCCCGACGCCGCGCGTCGGTGGCTGGGGCATCGTGCCGGTCTGCGTTGTCGCATTGCTGTGGCTCGCGCCACAGATGTGGTTCATCGCCGTGGCGGCGGCGGGGCTGGCGGCCTTGTCGCAGCTCGACGATCGGCGCGGGCTACCCGCTCGTGTGCGGTTTGCGGCGCATTTGACCGCGGTCGTGGCGCTGATCGTCATCTACCCGGCCGCCGCCCCATGGTGGCTGCTCGTGGGGATTGGTTTCGCGATGGTCTGGCTGACCAATCTCTACAATTTCATGGACGGAGCGGACGGCCTCGCCGGCGGCATGGCGCTGTTCGGCTTCGGAGCCTACGCCGTTGCGGCACTGTCCGGCGCGCAACCGTCCCCGGATCTCGTCGTCGCGGGCGGGGCGATCGCGGGGGCCGCGTTCGGCTTTTTGCTGCTGAACTTCCATCCGGCGCGACTGTTTCTTGGCGACGCAGGTTCGATCCCTCTCGGATTCATGGCCGGCGCGCTCGGCTATTGGGGCTGGCACGGTGGCATTTGGCCGGTCTGGTTTCCGGCGGCGGTGTTCGCTCCGTTTATTGCCGATGCATCTGTAACGCTTCTGAGACGTTTGTTACGCGGAGAAAAGTTCTGGCAAGCGCACCGGGAGCACTATTATCAGAGGATGGTGCGTTCCGGCATGAGTCACGAGCGTACTGCCGTTTATTGGTACCTCATCATGCTCCTGGGCATCGTCGTCGCTTTCTGGGCGCTCGGTCGTCCTGTCCTGCTGCAATGGTTGGTGTTCCTGGCGTGGTATGGCGTGCTGATGTGTATCGGCGTGGCGATCGACATGCGCTGGCGCCGGCTGCGGACGGTCATTGATAACAATTCGTGAGGTCTCTCGCCGATGTTGCGATCCAAAGCATCATGGCTGTCACTCAGTGCTTTCCTGTTCGATCTGCTGGCGGTTGTCGTCGCGTGGTTGTTCGCCTATCTCGTTCGCTTCAACGGTAGCGTTCCGCCCGATTTCCTGAGGGGCTCGCTGACTGCGCTCGCCTGGGTGCTTCCCGTCTATGCGCTGACGTTCCACCTGTTCGGCCTGTATCGCGGACTGTGGGTGTTCGCGAGCCTGCCGGACCTGGTGCGGATTTCGAAGGCGCTTGCGGGCGGCGGCGTGATTGTGATGATCGGCGCCGTGATGTTCCAGCCGTCGCCGATCATCCCGCGTTCCGTGCTGCTGGTCTCCCCGCTGATGCTGTTCCTGATGATGGGCGGCGCTCGTGCGCTGTATCGCGCGATGAAGGAGTTTTACCTGTACGGCGGCCTCGTCGGGCAGGGCAAGCCGGTGCTCGTGATCGGCGCGGGCACGGCAGGCGCGAACCTGGCGCGCGAATTGTCGCGCTCGGGCGAATGGCGTCTCGTCGGCCTGCTGGATGACGACAAGACGAAGCAGGGCCGCGAAATCTATGGCTACAAGGTGCTCGGCTCGCTCGACGACGTCGCGCACTGGACCGAGGCACTGAAGATCGAATACGCGATCGTGGCGATTCCGTCCGCGTCGGTCGAGGTGCAGCGCCGGACGGCGACCCTCTGCGTGCGCGCCGGCTTGAAAGTGATGGTGCTGCCGTCGCTGACCGCACTGATGCCGGGGCAGGGCTTCCTGTCCCAGATCCGCGAGATCGACCTCGAGGATCTGCTCGGCCGCGACGCCGTGACGATCGACACGCCGCACGTCGAGGCGCTGCTTCGCGGTCGTGTCGTGATGGTGACGGGCGCTGGCGGCTCGATCGGTTCCGAGCTGTGCCGGCAGATCCTGCGTTTCGCGCCGGCGCAACTCGTCGCGTTCGACCTGTCCGAGTACGCGATGTACCGCTTGACCGAGGAACTGCGCGAGCGCTTCCCCGATCAGCCGGTCGTGCCGATCATCGGCGACGCGAAGGATTCCCTGCTGCTCGATCAGGTGATGTCCCGCCACGTACCGCATATCGTGTTCCATGCGGCGGCCTACAAGCACGTGCCGCTGATGGAGGAGCACAACGCATGGCAGGCGCTGCGCAACAACGTGCTCGGCACGTATCGCGTGGCCCGTGCGGCGATCCGCCACGACGTCCGTCACTTCGTGCTGATCTCGACCGACAAGGCGGTCAATCCGACCAACGTGATGGGCGCGAGCAAGCGCCTCGCGGAAATGGCCTGCCAGGCGTTGCAGCAGACGAGCGGGCGCACCCAGTTCGAAACCGTGCGTTTCGGCAACGTGCTGGGCAGCGCGGGCAGCGTGATTCCGAAGTTCCAGCAGCAGATCGCGAAGGGCGGCCCGGTGACGGTCACGCATCCGGAGATCACACGCTTCTTCATGACGATCCCCGAGGCGTCGCAACTCGTGCTGCAGGCGTCGAGCATGGGGCACGGCGGAGAGATCTTCATTCTCGACATGGGCGAGCCGGTGAAGATCGTCGATCTCGCATGCGACCTGATCCGCCTGTACGGTTTCTCGGAAGATCAGATCCAGATCGAGTTCACCGGGCTGCGGCCCGGCGAGAAGCTCTACGAGGAGCTGCTCGCGGACGACGAGGCGACGACGCGCACTCCGCATCCGAAGCTGCGGATCGCGCGTGCGCGGGAAGTACCGGACAATTTCCTCGATGAGCTGCTGCCGTGGCTGATGCAGCATCGTGTCCTGCCCGATGACGAAGTGCGGCGAGACCTGCGGCGCTGGGTGCCGGAATACCAAACGGCCGTTACCCCGACGCTGCAGAGCGTGCCGTCGGTGCGCGTCGTATCGAACGGGTAACTTGGCCGGGCGGCGGTTCGAACCGCATGGCAATGACGAAAAAAACGCCCCGTGGGGCGTTTTTTTGATGAAGCCGGCAGGCCGTTTCAGTGGCTGCGCCGCTCCTTCCTCACCACCATCCACCGCGGCACGCGGAACCGCACGATGCTGAGATACAGCCACACGTAGGTCAGCGCGAACAGCAAGACGAACACGAACAGGTGCACCGTGTGCCGCCAGAACAGCGTCGCGGGTATCACCGCGACGAGACACAGCAGCCACAGGTACGGCGACGTCAGCGAATTGCGGCGCGTGAGGTCGTGCGCGTGTTTCGTGCCGACGGCCCAGCGCATCAGCCGCTTGTACACGAGCATGTGCAGGTGCACGCCGTCCGGAATCCCCGGCGACATCCCGCGAATGAATTTCTTCCGGTAGATCGAGAAGCAGGTCTCGAAGATCGGGTACATGAACAGCAGCACCGGGTACCAGGCCGACACTTCGCGGTTGCGCATCACGAGCATGATCGCGAGTTCCGCGAGCATGAAGCCGATGAAATACGCGCCGCCGTCGCCGAGGAAGATCAGCCCGGCCGGGAAATTCCACAGGAAGAAGCCGAGCACGGCACCCATCATGATGATCGACGCGGACATGACGACCGGGTCGCGGACCTGGAACGCCACGTAAGCGAGCGATGCGAACATCATGAAGCTGACCATCGACGCGAGCCCGTTGAAGCCGTCGATGATGTTGACCGCGTTCGCGAGCGCCGCGACCGCGAGCACGGTGATGAACGCCGAAATGGCCGCGTAGTGGAGCAGGAAGTCGAGCGGCGGCACGCTGATGCGCGTGACCGCGATACCCATCAGCCAGAACGCGAGCGCGGCCGCGCCCATCGTGCAGAGCAGCCGCGCGCGCGGCGACACGCGTTTGGTCAGGTCCTCGACGAGGCCGGACAGAAACGCCGGCAGCCCGCAGGCCGCGATGCCGAGAATACTGCCCGCGATCGTCGGATAGTGCCGGGACAGAATCAGCGCGGCCACGACGACCCCGGCGAGGATCCCGATGCCCCCCACGCGCGGCACGGGCCGCACGTGGAATTTCTGCACGCCGGCCAGGTCGCTGTCGACCGAGAATTTCTCGTGAAGGTGCGCGTAGCGCACGATGAACAGCGTGACGAGCAGGGAGACGATGAAGCCGGACGCGAAGCTGAGCATGGGATCGCTCGAAAAATGGACAGCGGATTATACAAAACCGCGCGGGTTCCCCTCCTGCCATCGCCAGTGGTCGACACACATTTCCTCGATGCCGAGCGTCGCGCGCCAGCCGATGATGTCGGCCGCGGCCTGCGGGTTCGCGTAGCACTCGGCGATGTCGCCCGGGCGGCGCGCGACGAGTTCGTACGGCACCGGGCGGCCCGATGCCTTCTCGAACGCGCGCACGACTTCCAGCACGCTGTAGCCCTGGCCCGTGCCGAGGTTCACGACGAAGCTCGCGTCGCGTTTCGCGAGCGCGTCGAGCGCGGCGATATGCCCCTTCGCGAGATCGACGACGTGGATGTAGTCGCGCACGCCCGTGCCGTCCGGCGTCGGGTAGTCGGAGCCGAACACGCGCAGTTTTTCCAGCTTGCCGACGGCAACCTGCGCGACATACGGCATCAGGTTGTTCGGGATGCCGGCCGGATCCTCGCCGATCAGCCCGCTCGCATGCGCGCCGACCGGGTTGAAGTAGCGCAGCGTCGCGATGCGCCACGTCGGGTCCGACACCTCGAGATCGCGCAGGATCTGCTCGGCGATCAGCTTCGACTGGCCGTAAGGATTCGTCGCGGACAGCGGGAACGACTCGTCGATCGGCGAGCGCTCGGGCACGCCGTACACGGTCGCGGACGAGCTGAACACGAACTGCTTCACGTTGCGCTCGCGCATTACCTTGAGCACGGCGAGCAGGCCGCCGAGGTTGTTCTGGTAGTACTCGAGCGGCTTCTCGACCGATTCGCCGACGGCCTTGAGCGCCGCGAAATGAATCGTGCCGGTGATCGGATGCGCGTCGAACACCTTGGCGAGCGCGGCTTCGTCGCACACGTCGACCTGATGGAACGCGGGCGTCTTGCCGGTGATCCGCTCGATGCGGCGCACGGATTCGGCCTTGCTGTTGACGAGGTTGTCGACGATCACGACATCGTAGCCGTTGTCGAGCAACTCGACGGCCGTGTGCGAGCCGATGTAGCCCGCACCGCCGGTAACGAGGATGGTGCCTTTAGCGGTCATTGCAGATGCGCTCCTTCAGAGGGTGATGCCGGTTAGCGAATGGATGGTTCGCCGGTAGCGTTCGACGACCTGCTGTTCGTCGAATTCCGCCACGACCTTCTGCCGGCCGCGCGCGCCCATCGCGTCGCGTCCGGCCGTTCCGAGTTCGATCATGCGGAGCAGCTGCTCCGCGAGGCTCGCGCTGTCGCGTGCGCGGCACAGGAAGCCCGTGTCGCCGTCGGCGACGACGTCGCGGCAGCCCGGCACGTCGGTCGCGACGATCGGGCGCCCCATCGCCGATGCTTCCATCAGCGTGCGCGGCACGCCTTCGCGGTACGACGGCAGCACGACGCAGTCGGCCGCCGCGATATGGGGGCGCACGTCGTGCGCTTCGCCGAGATACTCGACGACGCCTTCGCCGACCCACGCATCGACATCCGCGCGGCCGATCGCGCTCGGATTGTCGACGCCGAGCGGCCCGAGCAGCTGGAAGCGCGCGTTCGGGAAGCGCTCGCGCACGACACGCGCGGCCTCCACGTATTCGCGCACGCCCTTGTCCCACAGCAGGCGGCCGATCAGGATGAAGACGGGGGCGCTGCCGGCCGGCAGCGGCACCGGCGCGAACTGTTCGAGATCGACGCCTTCGCCGTGCAGCAGCCGCGCGCGATCGGGATGCGCGAGCAACTGCTCGTCGGTGAAGGTGGCGAGATCGTCGCGGTTCAGGAACCACACTTCACGCGGGAAGCGGAACGCGAACCGGTACAGGCGCTTCGCGACGCTCGCCGCGCGGCTCTTCTGGATGAAGACGTAACCGAGCCCGGTCGTCACCGCGATCGACGGCACGCGCGCGAGCCACGCGGCGACCGAGCCGTAGATGTTCGGCTTGATCGTGTAGTGAAACACGAGATCGGGCTGCAGCGCGCGGTAATGACGGAACAGTGCGGCAAGCGTGCCGAGATCCTCGCGCGGGCTCGTGCCTTTCGACGCGACCGCGAGCGCCACGTAGCGGCAGCCCATCTGCTCGAGCAGGGGCACCGTGCGGTCGTGCGGTGCGATCACGATGACGTCGGCGCCGCGCGCGACGAGCGCGCGGATCAGCCCGTGGCGATACGTGTAGATCGCCCAGGCCGTGTTGCAGACGAGCGCGATGCGCAGCGGGGAGGTGGCGGACATGAAAAAAAGAAAAAATAAAGCGTCGAAATGGCCGAAAACGCCGGCTGCGCGTCAGGCGGACGGCCGAGCGGCGAACAGCGTCTGCTTGATCCGCTGCAACGTACGGTACGGCGTCACGAAATGCAGCAGGTTCTTGGCGAGGCCGGCCCAGTCGTACGGGTTCAGCGCGTTGAAGTGGCTCAACAGCAGCGTGAGCGTCGACACCAGCTGGCGCCGGCGCTTGGTCGCACTGATCCCGCCCTCGTTCAGTTCGTAATAGAGGCCGAGTTCCGGCAGGTTCGCGCAATCGTAGCGTTGCATTAACCGCAAAAAAAGATCGAGATCCTCGGCCGCACGGTATTTCGCACGATAGTTCCCCACTTCGCGCACGGCGTCGATGCGCAGCATGACCGACGGATGCACGAGCGGCGAGCGCAGAAAGCGCGTGCGGCGCAGCGTGCGCGGATCGGCGGGCGGCGTCAGCATGAAGCGCGGTTCGCCGGCGCGCGACACGACCTGCGTCCACATGCCGACACAGGCCACGCGCGGGTGGGCGCCGAGATACGCGCGCTCCTTCGCGAGGCGCTGTGGCGCAGCGAGATCGCCCGCGTCGATGCGCGCCGCGAAGCGGAAGCCGCGCGCGGCGAGCGCGTCGATGCCGGCCGCGAGCGCGCGCTCGATGCCGCCGTTCTCCGGCATGCGCAGCACGTCGATCGTGAGGCCGGGCAGGTCGGGCGCGACGATCGGCGGCGTGCTGCCGTCATCGACGACCAGCACGTGCACGGGCGTGTCCTCGCGAAACGATGCGAGGGTCCGAACGACGTCGTCGTGCCCGTTGTAGGCCGGCATCAGCACGGCCACGTCGTCGAGCGGGGTCGGGCAATCAGGGGACGTCATGGTCGCAGCTTGAAACGGATGTAATAAAAGTTGACGGCGGCGGCGGCCAGATAGCCGGCCGCCAGCCCGACGAGCGCGCCGTACAGGCCGAGCCGCGGGATCGCGAACAGGTTGACGAGCGCGGCGATCGCGAGCGCGAGCAGCCATTTCGACAGCAACACGAATTTTGCTTGATATTTGAGAACGATAAGATTGCCTATCGCCTCGATGCCGGCCGGCACCGACAGCCAGACCGCCCAACGGAAGATGTCGACCGACGCCTCGTAGCCGCGGCCGAACACCTTGCCGACGATCAGCGGGGCGGCGGCGTCGAGCACGAGCGCGCCGGCCGTCATCAGGCAGGCCGTCATCGCGATCAGCCGGACGATGTTGCGGCGCAGCCGCGCGACGTCCTGCACGCGATAGACGAAGGCGGGCGCGATCGTCTGCGCGAGCATCAGCGCGAGCGTGATCCAGTTCTCGTTGAGCTGCTGCGCGGCCGAGTAGCGGCCGAGATCGGCGAACGACACGTGACGCTCGAGCATCAGGCGGTCGAGCTTCAGGAACAGGTACATGCAGATGAGGCCGAGCCAGAACACGGTGCCGGCCGTCGCAAAGTGCCTGCACAGCGGCTTGTCGAACGTCCAGCCGAGCGAGCCGCCGTTACGATGCCGGTAGTACAGCATCAGCGCGAAACCGATGGCGGCGGCCTCGAGCGCCCACAGCCATGCGAAGCGGGCAGGGCCCGCGGCCGCACGGACGAGCAGCCAGACGAGCAGCGCCTTCGCCAGCGCGGTGACCATGCTGGTGACGAGCTGCGGCTTGCTGTAGGTCATGCTCTGCAGCCACGCGTTGATGACGCCGACGAACGGCTCGCGGAACACCATCGTGACCGCCAGGCCCGCGAGCATCGCGCCGACCAGCGGATCGAAGGCGCCCGCGGCGATCGCGATCCAGGTCGCGACGAGCGCGGCGGCGGAGACGGCGATGCGCAGCGCGAATGCGCTGCCGAGTACCGCGCCGAGCTGGGCGGGCGGGCGCTGGACGATGGTCGGGACGAGGATTTCCGCGCCGCACACCCAGGTGAGCGGCGCCAGTACCAGGAGGAGCGTATTCGCATACTGCCATTTGCCGAACACATCCGGCCCGAAATAACGGGCCAGCAGGCCGCTGATCGCGATCGCGACGCCGATCTGCGTGAGCCGTTCGAGCCCCAGCCAGACGAGATTCGCGACGGCCTTCGCGACGTCCGGGTTGCCGAAGCGCTTCAGCATGCGCTGTGGCGGCGTGCGCGCAAGGGGGCCGGCTGGGCGCCCGAAGGCTGCAGGTCGGCGGCGGCGGGACGGCTAGGCATTAAAATGGGCGGCATGCGCGTCATCAAAACCCGCGATTATAAGTGGGATCGGGGTGGCTTCCGCCGTTCTGCGCCAGCGGGTGCGCTCCTCGCCGGGCGGGCATGTATCATGCGCGGCACCGGCGAGCGGCGGCCAGGCAAGCCAGACAATTTTCCATGCACGCAACTGAGAGAAGTGAATCGATGATCTCCCAATCCATCTTCAAGGCATATGACATCCGTGGCGTGGTCGGCAAGACGCTCGACACCGACACGGCGCGCGGGATCGGCCGGGCATTCGGCAGCGAAGTGCGCGCGCAGGGCGGCGATGCGGTCGTCGTCGCGCGCGACGGCCGCCTGTCCGGGCCGGAGCTCGTCGGCGCGCTTGCCGACGGCCTGCGTGCGGCGGGCGTCGACGTCGTCGACGTCGGCATGGTGCCCACGCCGGTCGGCTATTTCGCGGCGAACGTGCCGCTCGCGCTGAAGGACGGCGAGCGCCGCGTCGATTCGTGCATCGTCGTCACGGGCAGCCACAACCCGCCCGACTACAACGGCTTCAAGATGGTGCTGCGCGGCGCCGCGATCTACGGCGAGCAGATCCAGGCGCTGTACCGCCGCATCGTCGACGAGCGCTTCGAAACGGGCAGCGGCTCGTACGAACAGTTCGACGTGGCCGACCAATACATCGCGCGCATCGTCGGCGACATCAAGCCGGCCCGTCCGATGAAGCTCGTCGTCGACGCCGGCAACGGCGTGGCCGGCCCGCTCGCGACGCGCCTGTTCAAGGCGCTCGGCTGCGAGCTCGTCGAGCGCTTCACCGACATCGACGGCACGTTCCCGAACCACCACCCCGATCCCGCCCACCCGGAAAACCTGCAGGACGTGATCCAGGCGCTCAAGGACACCGACGCCGAGATCGGCTTCGCGTTCGACGGCGACGGCGATCGCCTGGGCGTCGTCACGAAGGACGGCCAGATCATCTATCCGGACCGCCAGCTGATGCTGTTCGCGGAAGAAGTGCTGTCGCGCAACCCGGGCGCGCAGATCATCTATGACGTGAAGTGCACGCGCCACCTCGCGCAATGGGTGAAAGCGAAGGGCGGCGAGCCGCTGATGTGGAAGACGGGTCACTCGCTCGTGAAGGCGAAGCTGCGCGAGACGGGTGCGCCGCTCGCCGGTGAAATGAGCGGCCACGTGTTCTTCAAGGATCGCTGGTACGGCTTCGACGACGGCCTCTACACGGGCGCACGCCTGCTCGAGATCCTCGCGAAGACGGCCGACCCGAGCGCGCTGCTCAACAGCCTGCCGGACGCGATGAGCACGCCCGAACTGCAGCTCTGGCTCGACGAAGGCGAGAACTTCCGCCTGATCGACAAGCTGCAGAAGGAGGCGAAGTTCGACGGCGCCGAAGAAGTCGTGACGATCGACGGCCTGCGTGTCGAGTACCCGGACGGCTTCGGCCTCGCGCGTTCGTCGAACACGACGCCGGTCGTCGTGATGCGTTTCGAGGCCGAGACGCAGGAAGGGCTCGAGCGCATCCAGGAAGACTTCCGCCGCGTGCTGACGGCCGCGAAGCCGGACGTCAAGCTGCCGTTCTGAGTGCCGGTGGCGGCGCGGCCGCCACTGGTGCTAAACGCCCTCAGGGCTGGGTCCGAAAAGCGGCGCACGCGCATCGCGTGAGGCCGCTTTTCGCACTGTGTGCGGCTAGACTGCAATTCCAGTCGCAACGGGGCGGGTTTGTCCTTGTGCCGCAAGCATTCGATGTGATTTTGAGGTCCCGGTTTCTGTCTACGGCCAGGCCTGCCTGATCAGATCGAGTGCGTTTGTTTGGGCGTGGTGGCAATGTCGAAGGTCGGCGCCCGGTCCGGGGGGCGACAGATGTGGCGCACGCTGCCGCCCAGCTCAGCCATCAGCGTGGAGAAGCGGTGGACGGGCGTTGTGGTTGACCATCTTGTCTTGCAGCTTGCCGCGAACGCTGCGCCGGTGTCACCGGGTTGCATGCGGCCTTGGCTGCTTGCTCGGTGTCGGCGAACGTCAGCTCACGCCGGAGCGTGTTACGAACCTTGCTTCAGATGGTGCGTGACCGGCGAGAACAGCTGCGTGTGTGCGATGAATGCAAAGCTCAACCCAGTGCAATGATCCCGGACAGCTTCGCGTTTCGTGTTGCTGCCCAGACATTGGGTAGTCGAGTGCAGCTTCGCCTGTCGGATGCACACCCAAATCATCGACTTCATTTATATAGGTTCATATCGGATCCAGAATCCAAGCGGGCTAGATAGCGCGCAAATACGGGAAAATCTGCGTATTCGACGAGCCTAAAGGCTCCCGGGCTGGCGTTCATGGCTATTCCGAATATCTGACTCATCCGGTCGATGTGGAATATGCCGATAAGGCGGCTAACGCAGAGACGGGTTTGCGCCCTGTCATCACTCCGTTGGTTGGTGCAATTCGGAAATAGCGGAGGATGCTATACAATGTCCTGACCGAACATTCCCACCAGCTGTCAACAGAGCATTGACATATGGAAACCATTGCCGCAGGAATGAGGTTTGATTCGCCATATATAAATCAGGAGACAATCACCGAAGCGACGAGGCGCGTCGACGAGGAGGGCCGACGTCTTGGCGTCGGCGGCGGAGGTCTTCATTTCGATACGAGGCGTTTCGCGCTGACGGTCGAATACATGAAAGCGTTCGAGCTTCACCGAGGGTATTGTGTCGAAATCGGTAGCCTCGAATACTTGAGCTCCAAAGTGATATGGTCGTTCTTTCCAGGCTCAACCGTCCGCGGGACCAAAAGCGATCTGCGATATGATCCGCTTCCTTTTGCCGATAATTCAGTCGACAACGTAATCTGTACCGAAGTCATCGAGCATATTTCGGACATTTCTTATCGGCAGGCTACGACGCTGAACGGAATATTCTTTTTCCTCGATGAGGTCTACAGGGTTCTTCGAGTTGGGGGGCGTGCGCTGATCTCAACTCCGAATGCGACCAGCCTATGGGCAATTCAGCGGGCGATGATGCAACAAGCGCCATTGATGTATGACTGGCACTTCCGTGAATTCACGAAACACGAAATGCATCAGATCGTTGAATATGCCGGATTTGAGGTCGTTGAACATAACGCCGAGTTTGTATGGCATTTGTGGGATTTCAGTCCGGTTGAAGAGTTCATGAGGAACTCAAACTACGAATTGTCCGACCGGGGGGATGATCAGTTCATGATCATCGAGAAGCCGGCCCAGCGAATCCGGAGGCCGCACAATCTCAACCTGCCGTCCGAGAAAATCTGGAAAGAGGGTGGCCTACGGCTGGTCAAGAATCAAATTCGACGGAAGTTATATAACCTCGACCTTAGGCTAAAGCTTGCAGCGAGGCGATTCACTGGGCGTAATTAATTTACGAAACCAAATGTCCGGCGGGGAGAAAATCGGCGTAAGCATCCCGCCGCTCGCCAGTGTCTGATCGGGCCCCTTGATACGGCCACGTCTCGAGATCCAGCACGCAACCGAACGAGACGGTATGCCGAAACGGTTCTGCGGCCGATTGTGATCAGCGCACTACGAGCGAACCAGGGGCGATTCGCGATGTGAGAAAATTGGCGCAACCCGCAACATGCGATTGCGCCCCTTCCCGATTCGACCCGTCAACATGCTCGGAGCACTCCGCACTTTTCTAGCGCTGATCGTCATGGCCGCCCATCTTGGGCGATGGACTGATCTCACGGCAACCTATGCTGTGTCGACGTTCTTCGTGATCAGTGGCTATCTGATGACCGCAACGCTCCATCGCAATTATGGGTTCGGGTCATCGGGATTCTTTCGATTCTTCCTGAACCGCTTCCTGAGGCTCTATCCGATGTACTGGATTGCAGCTGGCATGTCGGTCTTGCTGATTGCCCTTGAGCCCACGCTTGCGGAGGCATATCACCGAAATTTTCTGCTGCCCGATTCGCTGCGATCGTGGGCTTGCTTGGCCATGAACTGGTACTGGCGCCCGGATTTCCCCCTGCCCGGCAAGCCGAGCGTATCGCACGTCGTGCCGCCGGCATGGGCGCTAGCCGTTGAATTTGCCATGTACGTGGTGCTCGCATTGGGTGCTGCGCGCAACATCAAAACCGGCGTGCTGTGCCTGCTTGTCGGCGTGTTGTTCCATGTTGCGATGGCTCATGACGTGAACGAGCGGATATATGCGATACCTGCGGCTGCACTTCCGTACGGCATCGGAATATGCCTCTATTTCGCAGTCAAGGCATGTCGGGCTTCCGTCACTACGTATGCCTCGGTTACCGCTACGCTCCTGTACGCAGGATTTATATGCGCGCTGCATTTCCTCCCGCTCGATGCTGCAGGAATCCCTTACTACCTGAATCTGGCGGGATTCGCGGTGGCATTCTTCTTCATCGCATCCGCGACGGAAGGGCGCTATTTCAGATGGATCGATCGAAATATCGGAGGCCTGTCTTATCCGATCTATCTCATCCACTATCAGGCTGCCTTCGCCATCCAGCTCCTTCTTTCTACGAAGGCAGCTGGCTGGACGTTGTTCTGGTTCACGCTCCCCTTGGCCGTGGCTTTATCGGCGGCGCTCGAATACTTGAACAGGCAGATAGTTGACCCTTGCAGGAATGTGGTTCGCGCAAAAGGTGGCATCGTGTCTGGCGGCGCACCGAGCATGAGCCAATCAGGCACCAGATGAATTTAATGTGTCTGGCGGAAACTGGGCAGCGTAAGACGTCCATCGTGGATCAGCTGGCGCAGGATCATCCGCAGGTTGTGCGTGGCGCCGCACGGCACTGCGTGGATCGCGTCACCCAGCGCGCCCTTGAGCCGGTTCCGATCGAGTTTGCCGTCGATGGCAACGTCCTTGTCGTCGCCTTGTAAAGAGTTGCAGGTTTTACGCGCCAAATTGCCCGTTCACTGCAACTCCCGTATTGTCTCGACCTTGCAGCCTTGCTGTATATGCCTTCAAGGATTGTTCAGGGTCGACTACTTTCTCGGTTGAGTCGGTGAAGGCGACCAAGAATTCCATCGGGATCCTCAGAAAGTACAAGCAGCCATGCTGTCCCGTCGGCGTCATCTGTTCGCCAACACCGCACCTTCGCTCACCAGTGTCGCGGACAGCTTTGCATAGTCGATGTTTTGAACACTGCTTCGCGAATCTATGGCGAGCGCTGCGGCGGCTCCGGCCGCCTGACCGGTAATCATGAATGTCGGCTCGACGCGTATCGATGAATACGCGACGTGCGACGCGGACAGTGCAACCGGCACGAGCAAATTCCGGATCTCGCTGTACTTGGGGACGATCGATCGATACGAGATCGGGTACGGACGCGGCAGCGGCTGCCAAATGGCGCCTTCGGTACCGACCTGTCCGTCTACCGCAATGCGATTGACCGTATGCTGATCGATTGGGAATGCACCAAGACCGATGGGATCCGGGATCCTGGTTTCCGTGTACAGATCGTGCTGTGTCATCACATAGCTACCGACCATCCGGCGACTTTCCCGTACGTAAAGGCGCCATGGGAACCCACCGTTATCCTGGAACTCGTCCTTGCAGAATCCCCACGAGCGAACGTCATCGCGTACGTTTGGCGGAATGCGGGGATCCGTCGCGAGAAACGTCAGGAGCGCCAGCGTATAACGCTTGTGCTCCGCCTCGATTTGGCGACGACCGTTCGCATTCGCATTGGCATACTCCGCGCTTCCCTCGATCTCGTCCGTAGAGAGCAGGCCGAGGCTATTGACGTCGAACTTGTTGTTGGGAATCGGAACGTTCGCGATGTAGTTGAACGTCTTGACGATTTCCGGGTGAGCCAGGGCGACGCGCCCCAGCAGTTCGAATTCCTTGGGATCGTAGTTGGCCGGTTTGACGACGGGAATCTGGTTTCCCTTATCCGCAGTGAGGCAAAGCCGATAGCCATATGCCTGCACGGCCGAGTCTGCCGTGCCCGGTGCGCCGAGATTGTTGGGCGCCACATGCGGAAGCAATCCGCTGTTCGGTTGACCTGGCACAACGTAGGGATCCACACGCGCGCCGTCCTTGATGGAAATGGGGCCGACGCCGGCGAGGGGTTCGCCATATTGTGATTTCGCTTCGCGCCCGAGCGTATGGTCGACGCCGGCCTTCTCGAGCAAATCGCCTTCGTAGCTCGCATCGATGAACATCTTCGCCGCGTAACTATGTCCGTTGCTCGTCTGGACGACCTTGATCTCGTGATTATTGGTTTGAACGCTCGCCAGTTCGGCACCGTATTCGACGGAAACGGACGGGGCGTCGGCAAGCATCTGCAGCAGAATGCTCTCGGCGACATGCGGCTCGTGAAATATGCCGCCCATCGTCCAGGTCTTCCCGTAGCGCGTGTTTACCGCGTCGACGAAACGATGCGCGAAACCGCCCATTGCCCATAGACGATCCTGGGGATAGGCGTCTGTCACGCCGATCCCGCTCGTCGTCATGCCACCGACGTGTTTCGTCGGTTCCAGAATGACGACCCGCTTTTTCAGTTTCGCGGCTTCCAGTGCCGCGGATATACCGCCCGGCGTCGCACCGTAGACGAGGACATCCGCAGGGTCGGATCCTGGCGCGGGCACCGGCATGGCGACGGGCGGAGCGGGCGTCCCTTGTGGTTCCTCGTCGGTACCGTGGCCGCACGCCGCGAGAATGAGCACCGAACCGACCAGCAGCAATCTGCTTGCAACATTATCGAATACTACGAACATGTGACCGCGAGTGTTAGAGAAACAGGGTTAGATGAATCGAGCGACGAGGAACCAGGCTCGGCGAGCGCCTTTAATATTACGACGTATTAAAAACGTTACGATGTATTACGAAAGGTTCGCGGAGTTTATCACTTGCGGATGACACAAAACTATCGACTGGAACCCTGCGGATCCTTGCCGCGCGAGGAGCGGCGAAACGGGGCAGGAGATGGTGAGGGTCAGATCAAGATGCTGGCAAACCGGGGGCGGGGGCGACGAAGGCCGGCAAGCTGAAAGATGTCGTCGACCGACACCGGAAGCCACTGACAGAAACGGAGGCCGAGCTGGCACAGGCCAGGCGTTGGCTGGTCGAGGTCAGAACGGAGCGCGCTCTCCTCAAAAGGTTCGCGACGTACTTCGCGAAGGCGTCGAGGTGAGGTGCGGATTGAACAAATGCGACGAGACTACCCCGTGCCGCCAATGTGCCGAGTGCTGGGCGTACCGATGAGCGGCCACCATGTAGGAACCTCGCCAAGGAAGCGGAGGTGCTCACGGTCCACCGGCGAATCCGGGAAAGTTTCAGGCCGGAGCGCCTGCGGCGACATCTGGAGGAGCGTGGCGTGCGAATCGGCTTGCACCGGGTCAGGAGGCGGTGCAGAAAATCGGGATAGCGATGCAAGCAGAAGCGCCGGATCAAGGCCACGACGAATTCGAAGCACGACCTGCCTGTCGAGTCGAATCCGCTGAACCAGGATGTCTCGGTGACGATGCCCAATCACGTCTGGTGTGGTGACGTCACCTCTATCGCGATCGATAAGGGTTGGTTGTGTCCTGCCGGCCAGAGGTACCTGCACCGCGGTGAAATCGTCGGTTACGCGATGAGCGAACGGATGACGAAACATCTGGTCACGCAGGCCTTGTTTCGCGCTGTCGCGATTCGCAGGCCACCAGCAGGTCTGATTCGCCACACCGAGCGCGCGTCGTAACACTGTGCGTTGGGCTATCAACTGCTCGTGAACCGGTTGACTGCTACTAATTCAGTCCGACCTCAGTTTTTCGCCTGATCGGCCCCCCGGGCGCGATAAAATCGCGTCTTTATGCCTGTCGCCGGCTGCCAGCCGGCGTTTTTTCAGCGTGCAAAAGATCCTGATCGTGCGCGTGTCGTCGCTGGGCGACGTCGTGCACAACATGCCGGTGATCGCCGATATCCGGCGCCGCCATCCCGATGCGCAGATCGACTGGCTCGTCGAGGAAAGCTTCGTCGATCTCGTGAAGCTCGTCGACGGCGTGCGCAACGTGCTGCCGTTTTCGTTGCGGCGCTGGCGCAAGAAGCCGTTCTCGGGCGCCACGTGGCGCGAGATCCGCGCGTTCCGCCAGCGCCTCGCGGCCGAGCAGTACGACCTCGTGATCGATTGCCAGGGTCTCATCAAGACGGCCTGGGTCGCGAGCTGGGCGCGCGGCCCGCTCGTCGGGCTCGGCAACCGTACCGACGGCGCCGGCTACGAGTGGCCCGTGCGTTTCTTCTACCGCAAGCGGGTGCCGATCGCGCCGCGCACGCACGTCGTCGAGCGCTCGCGGCAACTCGTCGCGGCCGCGCTGGGCGACCCGGCGCCGACGCCGGCCGATCCGGTCGACTTCGGCCTCGATACGCGCGCGGCGGCGCTCGCGGTGGCCGCGCTCGGCCTGAACCTGCCGGTGCCGTACGTGGTGTTCGTCCACGCGACGTCGCGTGCCGACAAGCAGTGGCCGGACGCCGCGTGGATCGAGCTCGGCCAGGCGCTCGTGCGGCGCGGCGCATCGCTCGTGCTGCCGTGGGGCAACGACGCGGAGCGCGCGACCAGCGAGCGGCTCGCGAAGGAATTCGGCGCGGCGGCGATCGTGCCGCCGAAGCTGTCGCTGCCGGCCGTGGTCGGCCTGATCGACGGCGCGGCCGCCACCGTCGGGGTTGACACAGGTCTGGTTCACATCGCGGCGGCGCTGAAGCGTCCGACGGTCGAACTGTACAATTTCGCGACGGCCTGGCGGACCGGCGGCTACTGGTCGCCGAACGTCGTCAATCTCGGCACGGCGGGGCAACCCCCGTCGATCGCGCAGGTGAAGTCGGCGCTCGCGGGCTTCGGTCTCCTGTAACGCCCGCGCCATACGCACGAACCCGCACGCACCCGCGCGAACCCAAGCGAACCGATCATGAGCGAATCCCAGATCATCGAAGTCCCGTCCGCCGACTGGAGCGGACACAACCTGTCGGCGCCGCGCGAGCAGCTGCTGGCCGCCGTCGAGGAAGGCAAGGTGCTGTATTTCCCGCACCTGCGCTTCGCGATCGAAGGCGGCGAGGAAGCGCTGCTCGATCCGGCGCTCGCCGACCCGAAACGCAAGAACATCAGCCTCGCGCCGAACGGCGGCGCGCTCGCCGGCGTGCTCGGCGACAGCGTCACGCAGTCGGCGGTGCGCGCGCTCGTCGCGCGTTTCCAGCAGCAGGCCGGCACGCTCGTCGACGGCCTGTTTCCCGAATACCGCGGCAAGCTGCGCGTCGCGCCGACGAGCCTGCGGCTGATGCAGGTCGAGACGCGCCAGACATCCTGGCGCAAGGACGACAGCCGGCTGCACGTCGACGCGTTCCCGTCGCGGCCCAACTACGGCGAGCGCATCCTGCGTGTGTTCACGAACGTGAACCCGGCCGGCGTGCCGCGCGTGTGGCGCGTCGGCGAGCCGTTCGAGGACGTCGCGAAACGCTTCCTGCCGCGCATCAAGCCGCAGCTGCCGGGTGCCGCGTGGCTGCTGAACCTGCTGCACGTGACGAAGTCGCCGCGCAGCGCGTACGACCACCTGATGCTGAACCTGCACGACAGCATGAAGGCCGATCTCGACTACCAGAAGACCAGCCCGCAGGAGACGATGCCGTTTCCGCCGGGTTGCGTGTGGATATGTTTCTCGGATCAGACTTCGCACGCTGTGATGTCCGGCCAGTTCATGCTCGAACAGACGTTCTTCCTGCCGGTCGACGCGATGGTTCGCCGCGAATGCGCGCCGCTCGGCATTCTCGAACGCCTGAAGGGCAGGGCGCTGGTTTGAGCGCGCCTCTTCTCCGAAGCAACACGAGGGCCGCCGCATGCTGCGGGTGATCTATCGCGCGCTGTGGTGGCTCGTCGCGCCGGCCGCGGTCATCCGGCTCTACGTGCGCTCGCGCAAGGAGCGCGGCTATCGCGAGCACATCGCCGAACGTTTCGGCCACGTGGCGGGCCGCTCGCGCGACGACCGCGCGCCGCTGATCTGGGTGCATGCGGTGTCGGTCGGCGAGACGCGCGCCGCGCAGCCGCTGATCGACGCGCTGATGCGCGCGCGTCCCGATGCGCGCATCCTGCTCACGCACATGACGCCGAGCGGCCGCGCGACCGGCGAACAGATCTTCGGCGATCGCGTGCTGCGCTGTTACTTGCCGTACGACATGCCCGGCGCGGTGCGGCGCTTCCTGCGTGCGTGGCGGCCGACGCTCGGCCTCGTGATGGAAACCGAGGTGTGGCCCACGCTGATCGACGAGTGCCGCCGCGCGGACGTGCCGCTGGTGCTGACCAATGCGCGGATGTCCGCGCGTTCGTTCCGGCGCGCGGCGAAGTTCGGCGCGGCGACGCGCGACGTGTTCGGCGGCTTCTCGCGCGTGCTCGCGCAGAGCCCGGCCGATGCGGAGCGGCTGACGTCGCTCGGCGCGCGCAACGTGACGGTGCTCGGCAACCTGAAGTTCGACATGACGACGCCGCCGGAACTGGCGGCGCGCGGCCATGCGTGGCGCGACGCGATCGGCGCGCGGCCGGTGTGGGTCGCCGCGAGTACGCGCGAGAACGAGGAGGTGCTGGTGCTGCAGGCGTTCGCCGCGATGCGTACGCCCGGCGCGCTGCTGGTGCTCGTGCCGCGTCATCCGCAACGTTTCGCCGAGGTCGAGGCGCTCGTCGGGCGCAACGGGCTCAAGTGCGTGCGACGCTCCGCATGGGCGGCCGACGCGGCGGCACTCGCAGCCGGCCGTCCGGCCGCCGAGCCGCTGCCGGACGACGTGACGGTGCTGCTCGGCGATTCGATGGGCGAGCTCGGCGCGTATTACGCGGCCGCCGACATCGCGTTCATCGGCGGCAGCCTGCTGCCGCTCGGCGGACAGAACCTGATCGAAGCGTGCGCGGTCGGCGTGCCGGTACTGATCGGGAAGCACGTATTCAACTTCACGCAGGCGACCGCCGACGCGGTCGCGGCCGGCGCGGCACTGCAGGTCGAGGATCCGCTCGATCTCGCACACGTGCTCGACGCGCTGTTTGCCGACAACGCGCGGCGCATCGCGATGGGTGCGGCCGGCGCGGCGTTCGCAGCGCGTCACCGCGGCGCGACCGCGCGCACGGTCGACGTGCTCGCGGCACTGCTGCCGCCCGCCGAAGCCGGCGCGCATGCGCCGCCGGGCGTGCAGGACGCTGCCGACGACGCATAGACGGCGGGCGGCGCGATGCCGCCCCGGCACGCGTGGCGGCGTCGCAGGGCGCCGCCACGCCGCTCACACCGTCAGCAAACCCTTCTTCTCGATGAACGCGATCACGTCCGCGACACCTTCGAGCGCTTTCAGGTTCGTCATCACGTAGGGCCGCTCGCCGCGCATCTTCTTCGTGTCGGACGCCATCACGTCGAGGTTCGCGCCGACCAGCGGCGCGAGGTCCGTCTTGTTGATCACGAGCAGGTCGGACTTCGTGATGCCGGGGCCGCCCTTGCGCGGAATCTTTTCGCCGCCCGCGACGTCGATCACGTAGATCGTCAGGTCCGACAGCTCGGGGCTGAAGGTCGCCGCGAGATTGTCGCCGCCCGATTCGATGAACACGATGTCGGCGTCGGGAAAGCGCGACAGCATCCGGTCGACGGCCTCGAGGTTGATCGACGCATCCTCGCGGATCGCCGTGTGCGGGCAGCCGCCCGTCTCGACGCCCATGATGCGCTCCTCGGGCAGCGCGCCGGCAACCGTCAGCAGCCGCTGGTCTTCCTTCGTATAGATGTCGTTGGTGATCGCGACGAGGTCGTAGCGCTCGCGCATCGCCTTGCACAGCATTTCGAGCAGCGTGGTCTTGCCGGAGCCGACGGGGCCGCCGATGCCGACGCGCAGCGGCGGCAGTTTCTTCGTGCGGCGGGCGGGGGACGGAGCGGGTGCGTTCATGGCGTGTGTCGTGTTCAGGAGCGGAACAACCGCGAATACTGGGTTTCGTGCCGTGCGGACAGGATGCCGAGCTGCGGCGCGAACGTGTTGACGGCGTCGGGCGGCGTCGCGAGCGCGCGGCGTACGGCCGCGTCGATCGCGCCGCGCAGCGCGACGATGATGCGTTGCCCGGCGAGCTGGCCGAGCGGCACGGCCTTCAGCGCGGCGGACGTCTGGTTCTCGACCCAGCCGAATGCGTACGCGGCGAGCACGGCGTCGGCGCTCGCGTCGTGCGCGGCGGCCGCGTAGGCGAATGCGGTCGGCAGCGCGATCGGCGACATCGCCGCGAGCGTCGCGCGGCGCGCGGCATCGCCCCATTCGAGCGACGCGCACAGTTGCGCGAGCGACCAGCCCATCTGTTCGGTCTCGCGGCGCAGTTCCGCCGATTCGCGGCTCGCGACGAACCATGCATTTTCGGCGACGAGCGTGTGCGTGTCGTGCGCGTGCCAGCGTGCGAGCTGGTGCGCGAGGAACGGCAGCTCGCCATGCGCGAGCACGTCGGTCAGGCCGCTGGCGATCCAGTCGCGCGCGGAATCGGCGTCGTGGATCAGGTTCGCGTCGAGCGCGGCTTCGAGGCCCTGCGAATAGCTGTACGCGCCGATCGGCAGCGCCGGCGACGCGAGATGCAGCAGCGCGACGAGTTCAGTGGTGGTCATGGCCGTGGCCGTGCGTGCATCCGGGACCATGCTGATGATCGTGATCGTGATCGTGATCGTGATCGTGATCGTGATCGTGATCGTGCGAGTGCGAATGGCCGTGATGCTCGCCGAACACCTGCTGCGCAAGCGCGTAATCCTCGGCGAACGTCGCATCGTGCCCGTGCTTGTGTCCGCCGCCGTACGCGCCGGCTTCCGGCTGGAACGGCGCTTGCGTTTCCTCGACCTGCGTGCCGAGCCGGCGCAGCATGTCCGCGAGCACCGGGTCGGCCTCGAGCTTCAGGTAGCCGTCGCCGATCTCGACCGGCGTATGACGGTTGCCGAGGTGATACGCGGCACGCATCAGCGTGAGCGGATCGGCCGCGCGCACGCGCAGCACGGTTTCGGGCGCCGCGGCGACGCGCACGAGCGCGCCGTCGTCGGCGACGAGCACGTCGCCGTCGCGCAGGATCGTGCCGCGCGGCAGCAGCACGGCGACGTCTTCGCCGGTGTCGAGCGTCGCCGCGAGGCGGCTCTTGCAGCGGGCGTCATAGGCGAGCGTGAGCGTCGGCGCGCGCGCGACGAGCGACGCGGCGAGTTTCACGTTCGGGGCAATACGTTTGTCGAGGGTGCGCATGAAACAGGAACCGGAAACCGGCAATCAGAACAGGAAATAACGCTGCGCCATCGGCAGCACCGTGGCCGGCTCGCAGGTGAGCAGCTGGCCGTCGGCGATCACGTCGTAGGTTTCGGGATCGACGCTGATCGACGGGCGCCATGCGTTGTGGATCATGTCGGCCTTCGTCACGTTGCGGCAGTTGCGCACGGGCACGATCCGCTTCGCGAGGCCGTAGCGTTCCGCGATACCGGCATCGGCCGCCATCTGCGACACGAAGGTCAGCGACGTGCGCGCGAGCGCACCGCCGCGCGTCGCGAACATCTCGCGATAGTGGACCGGCTGCGGCGTCGGGATCGACGCGTTCGGGTCGCCCATCTGCGCCATGGCGATCATCCCGCCCTTCAGGATCATCGTCGGCTTGATCCCGAAGAACGCCGGCTCCCACAGCACGAGGTCGGCCCACTTGCCGGGTTCGATCGAACCGACTTCGTGCGCGATGCCGTGCGTGAGCGCCGGGTTGATCGTGTACTTCGCGACGTAGCGCTTCGCGCGGAAGTTGTCGTTGCGTGCGCCGTCTTCCGGCAGCGCGCCGCGCTGCACCTTCATCTTGTGCGCGGTCTGCCAGGTGCGGATGATCACTTCGCCGACGCGGCCCATCGCCTGCGAGTCGGACGACAGCATCGACAGCGCGCCGAGATCGTGCAGGATGTCCTCGGCCGCGATCGTCTCACGGCGGATCCGCGATTCGGCGAACGCGAGATCCTCGGCGATCGACGGATCGAGGTGATGGCACACCATCAGCATGTCGAGATGCTCGTCGAGCGTGTTGATCGTGTACGGGCGCGTCGGATTGGTCGACGACGGCAGCACGTTCGCCTCGCCGCACACCTTCAGGATGTCGGGCGCATGGCCGCCGCCCGCGCCTTCGGTGTGGTACGTGTGGATCGTGCGGCCCTTGAACGCGGCGACCGTCGATTCGACGAAGCCGCCTTCGTTCAGCGTGTCGGTGTGGATCGCGACCTGCGTGTCGGTGTCGTCGGCGACCGACAGGCAGTTGTCGATCGCGGCGGGTGTCGTGCCCCAGTCCTCGTGCAGCTTCAGCCCGATCGCGCCGGCCGCGATCTGCTCGACGAGCGGCTGCGGCAGGCTCGCGTTGCCCTTGCCGAGGAAGCCGAGGTTGATCGGCCAGCCGTCGGCGGCCTGCAGCATCCGCTCCATGTGCCACGGGCCCGGCGTGCAGGTCGTCGCATTGGTGCCGGTGGCGGGGCCGGTGCCGCCGCCGAGCATCGTCGTCACGCCCGACGCGAGCGCCTCGTCGATCTGCTGCGGGCTGATGAAGTGGATGTGCGTGTCGATGCCGCCGGCCGTCACGATCAGCCCTTCGCCGGCGATCACCTCGGTGGCCGCGCCGATCGCGATCGTCACGCCCGGCTGAATGTCGGGGTTGCCGGCCTTGCCGATCGCGGCGATGCGGCCGTGCTTGATCGCGATGTCGGCCTTCACGATGCCCCAGTGATCGAGGATCACCGCGTTCGTGATGATCGTGTCGGGCACGTCGGCGGCCACGCGCTGCGACTGGCCCATGCCGTCGCGGATCACCTTCCCGCCGCCGAATTTCACTTCCTCGCCGTAGGTCGTGTAATCGCGTTCGATCTCGATCAGCAGTTCGGTATCGGCCAGCCGGACGCGGTCGCCCGTCGTCGGCCCGAACATTTCCGCGTACGCGCGGCGGCTCAAGCGTAATGTCATGTGCTGTTCCTGAAGAGCGGGGCGCGGCTTACAGCGGCCCCATCACCTTGCCCTGAAAACCGTAGACGGCACGATCGCCCGCGAGTGCGACCAGCTCGACGGTGCGCGTCTGGCCCGGCTCGAAGCGCACGGCGGTGCCGGCCGCGATGTTCAGGCGGAAGCCGCGCGCGGCCGCGCGATCGAACGACAGCGCGTCGTTGACTTCGAAGAAGTGGTAGTGCGAGCCGACCTGCACCGGGCGGTCGCCGGTGTTCGCGACGACGAGCGCGAGCGTCGCGCGGCCTGCGTTCAGTTCGTGTTCGCCGTCGTCGGTGAGGATTTCGCCGGGGATCATGCGGGGCCTCACGGAATCGGGTGATGGACGGTCACGAGCTTCGTGCCGTCGGGGAAGGTCGCCTCGACCTGGATGTCGGGAATCATCTCCGGCACGCCGTCCATCACGTCGTCGCGCGTGAGCAGCGTCGTGCCGTAATGCATCACCTCGGCGACCGTCCTGCCGTCGCGCGCGGCTTCCATCAGCGCGGCGGTGATGAAGGCGACTGCCTCCGGATAGTTGAGCTTCAGGCCGCGTGCGCGACGGCGCTCGGCCAGCAGCGCCGCCGTGAAGATCAGCAGCTTGTCCTTCTCTCGGGGAGTCAGTTTCATGAAGGCAAACGTTCAGTAAAACGTAATTTTTATCGGTGCGTGGGCGACGGGGCGAACGCGCGGGTCATCGTAGCACCGCGTCGTTTTGCGTGCGTCGTGTATCGGTTATGTAAGCAGCAAGGCGCGTGCCATGTGCATGGAACGCGGCGCGATGCGCGCTTCTGGTGCGCGATGCATGGGCAACGTGCAGCGCGGGCCGCGGCGCTGCATCGAAACGGTGCGTGGTGCGACCGTGCTCAGGTTTGCCAGAGGCGCAGCGGCCGTGCGTCGACGCCGTGCACGATCGGCCGCAGATGCAGCCAGCAGTCGGTGAAGTGGCGTTGCAGCGCTTCCATCGACGTCGACAGCGCGCGCACCAGCACGACGCCGGGCGTCACGCAGGTCGCGCTCGCGCGCAGCGTGGCATCGAACGGCATCCGCGCGGCGAGCGATTCGGCGAGCGCGGCGTCGCATGCGGCACCGGCGGCCCACAACGTGCCGTACACCGGAAAGCCGGCGAGGCCCTGCAGCGCACCGCGCAGCGGATCGTGCGCGTCGAGCAGCGCGCGTTCGGTCCACAGCGGCCGACCGTCGGCATCGACGAGCGCCGCGCTCGACACGATGCGGCCGGCCGACCAGGTTTCGCCGGCCGCCTGCCGGCCGAGCTGCGTCGCGTCCCAGCCGATCGCGCTTGCCCCCGTGCCGAGCTTCACCGTGAAAGCGAGCGACGCATGCGCCGCGTCGAAGAACAGGTTGTTCTGCGGCAGCCAGTCGAGTTTCGCGTGGTCGCCGACCGTGATGCCGATGCGCTGCGTCGCGTCGAGGCCGTTCGACTTGTACCACTTGGTCGCGCCGGGCGTGGTCAGCACCGCGTGCGTGCCGCTGCCGAGCGCGATGTCGATGTCGAGCCGGTCGCCGCCCGCGACGCCGCCCGGCGGGTGGACGATCACCGCATGGCAGATCGCGTCGCCTTCCGGATACAGCGGCCGTTGCACGCGCAACGGGCCGTCGTGCAGCCGGTGGGCGAGCGTCGTGCGTGCGCCGTGCCGCTCGAAGCCGAGTTCGAGGCGGCCGCGCCACGATTTGGCGACGGCAGGGCGGGACAGCGGGGCGTGGGAATCGGGGGCAGACATCGGCGGGAAGCAGGGGACGGGCGCAGGGATCGAGGATGCTACCGCAACACTATACGCCTGGGTGTTCCGGTTGCTGGACGCGGTGAAGCGGAGAGGCGATGACGCCGGCGATCGCATGACGTGCATCGATCGCCGGCACCGCGCAGCGGCGCAATCGTGCGCCGCTACACGGCGATCAGCTCGCGCACGCCGTTCGCGTCCATGTCCCGCGCGTCGCCGCCCGCGACGATCTCGCCGCGGCTCATCACCCAGTAGCGGTCGGCGATCGACTGGGCGAAGTCGTAATACTGCTCGACGAGCAGCACGGTCATCTTCGCTTCGTCGACGAGCTGGCGCAGCGTGCGGCCGATATCCTGGATGATCGACGGCTGGATGCCTTCGGTCGGCTCGTCGAGGATCAGCAACTGCGGTTCGCTCATCAGCGCGCGGCCGATCGCGAGCTGCTGCTGCTGGCCGCCCGACAGGTCGCCGCCGCGCCGCGTGCGCATGTCCTTCAGCACCGGGAACAGGTCGTAGATGCGATCGGGCACCTTCGACGGTGCTTTCCGGCTCGCCGCGCCGACGAGCAGGTTCTCCTCGACGGTGAGCCGCGGAAAGATGTCGCGGCCCTGCGGCACGTACGCGAGCCCGGCCGCGACGCGCGCGTACGGCGGCATTGCACCGAGCGCGGTGCCGCGCCACGACACGCTGCCGCTTTTCGCGGCGACGACGCCCATTAGGCAGCGCAGCAGCGTGCTCTTGCCGACGCCGTTGCGGCCGAGCAGCACGGTGAGCTTGCCGTCGTCGGCGGCGAGGCTGACGTTGCGCAGGATATGGCTGCCGCCGTAGTACTGGTTCAGTGCTTCGATCTTCAGCATTGCATCAACGTCCGAGATAAGACTCGATCACCGCGTCGTCGCGCTTGACCTGGTCGAGGGTGCCTTGCGCGAGGACCGCGCCTTCGGCCATCACCGTCACGCGGCCCGTGTCGCCGGCGAGTGCCGCGACGAATTCCATGTCGTGCTCGACGACCATCATCGAGCAGGTGCCGCGCAGCGTGTTCAGCAGCTCGGCGAGCTCCATCGTCTCGTGGTCGGTCATCCCGGCCGCCGGTTCGTCGAGCAGCAACAGCGCAGGGCGCTGCATCAGCAGCATGCCGATCTCGAGCCGCTGCTTCTGCCCGTGCGACAGCTCGCCCGCCGCGCGATACGCGTCGCTTTCGAGGCCGATCAGCGCGAGCGTCTCCTCGATCTTCGCCTGCGCGGTGCGGTCGAGCCGCGCGCGCAGCGACGCGAGCCAGCCCTTGTCGGTCTGCATCGCGAGTTCGAGGTTTTCCCACACCGGATGCTGCTCGAACACGGTCGGCTTCTGGAACTTGCGGCCGATGCCCGCGCGCGCGATCTCCGGCTCGTTCATTCGCGCGAGGTCGATGGTCTGGCCGAGAAACACCTTGCCCGCATCGGGGCGCGTCTTGCCGGTGATCACGTCCATCATCGTCGTCTTGCCCGCACCGTTCGGGCCGATCACGCAGCGCAGCTCGCCCGCGTCGATCGCGAGCGACAGCTTCTTCAGCGCGCGGAAGCCGTCGAAGCTCACCTCGATGTCCTCGAGGTAGAGGATCGTGCCGTGCGACGTGTCGATGCCCGGCGGCACCACGCGCCCCATCGATGCGGTGCCGCTGACGGCGAGCAGCTCGTCCTCGGGCGGCGGCGTGAACTGGTAGAGGGCCGTTCCGTTCATGCGCGTTTCCCCTTCGCGAGCACGGTTTCGACGAGGCCCATGATCCCGCGCGGCAGCAGCAGCGGCACGAGCACGAAGATCAGGCCGAGGAAGAACAGCCAGTATTCGGCGAAGTAGGCGGTAAACAGGCTCTTCGCGCCGTTCACCGCGAACGCGCCGACGATCGGCCCGATCAGCGTGCCACGGCCGCCCACCGCGACCCAGATCGCCATCTCGATCGAGTTGCCGGGCGACATCTCGCCGGGATTGATGATGCCGACCTGCGGCACGTACAACGCGCCCGCGATGCCGCACAGCACGGCCGACACGGTCCACACGAACAGCTTGTACGCGAGCGGGCTGTAGCCGAGGAACATCAGCCGCGTCTCGCCGTCGCGCACCGCGGTGACCACGCGCCCGAGCTTGCTGGTGACGATCGCGCGCGCGGCGATGAACGCGAGCACGAGCGTCGCGAACGTCAGCAGCAACAGCACCGTGCGCGTACCGGGCGACGTGATCGCGAAGCCCGCGATGCGCTTGAAGTCGGTGAAGCCGTTGTTGCCGCCGAAGCCCGTCTCGTTGCGAAAGAACAGCAGCATCGCGGCGAACGTCAGCGCCTGCGTGATGATCGACAGGTACACGCCTTTCACGCGCGAGCGGAACGTGAAGAAGCCGAACACCCAGGCGAGCACGGCCGGCACGAGCACGACGAGCGCGAGCGCCCACGCGAGATGCTGCGTGCCGCTCCAGTACCACGGCAACTGGTGCCAGTCGAGAAACACCATGAAGTCGGGCAGGTCGCTGCCGTACTTGCCGTCGCGGCCGATCTCGCGCATCAGGTACATGCCGATCGCATAACCGCCGAGCGCGAAGAAGAGGCCGTGGCCGAGGCTCAGGATGCCGCAGTAGCCCCACACGAGATCGAGCGCGAGCGCGGCGATCGCGTAGCACATCAGCTTGCCGGCGAGCGTCATCGCATACGCGGACAGATGGAACGCGCTCGACTCGGGCGCGACCAGCGCGGCGAGCGGCACGCCGATGCCGATCGCGATGCACAGCGCGATCAGCGCGAGCCACGCGCGGCGCGACAGCAGCGCGGGGCGGGGCGGCAGGCCGAGCGCGAAACCGTTCTCCGCACGCGCGGCGGCTGCGGGCTTCGGCGCGTCGGCGAGCGGCTTCGACAACGAATCGGTGATTGAAGTCATGTCACGCCTCCGCGCTGCGGCCCTTCGGGGCGAACATGCCCTGCGGACGCTTCTGGATGAACAGCACGATCATCACGAGCACCGCGATCTTCGCGAGCACGGCGCCCCAGAACGGCTCGATCGCCTTGCTGACGAGACCGAGCCCGAAGCCGCCGAGCACGGTGCCGGCGATCTGCCCGACACCGCCGAGCACGACGGCCATGAACGAATCGATGATGTAGTTCTGGCCGAGATCCGGGCCGACATTGCCGATCTGCGACAGCGCGCAGCCGCCGAGGCCCGCGATGCCGGCGCCGAACGCGAAAGCGTACGCGTCGACGCGTGCGGTCTTCACGCCGACGCACGCAGCCATCCGGCGGTTCTGCGTGACCGCGCGCACGAACAGCCCAAGGCGCGTCTTCGTCAGCACGGCCCACGCGACGAACACCACCGCGAGCGCGAACGCGAGGATCACGAGGCGGTTGTACGGCAGGATCAGGTTCTGCATCACCGTCACGCCGCCGCTCATCCACGACGGGTTCACGACCTGCACGTTCTGCGCGCCGAACAGCATCCGCGTCGCCTGGATCAGGATCAGGCTCACGCCGAAGGTGGCGAGCAGGGTCTCGAGCGGGCGGCCGTACAGGTGCCGCAGCACGAGCCGTTCGAGCACGATGCCGACCAGCGCGGCCGTCACGAACGACACCGGCACGGCGACGAGCGGATACCAGTCGAACGCGCCGGGTGCGTAGCGCTGGATCAGCGTCTGCACGACATAGGTTGCGTACGCACCGATCATCAGGAATTCGCCGTGCGCCATGTTGATCACGCCGATCAGCCCGTACGTGATCGCGAGGCCGAGCGCGGCGAGCAGCAGCACGCTGCCGAGCGACAGCCCCGCGAACAGCGTGCCCGCGATCTCGCCGCGGCGCTGCAGCGAGTGCAATGCGTCGAGCCCTTGCTGGGCGGCGTCGCGCACACGCGCGTCGGGCTCCGCGTAGCTGCCGTCGGCATTCTTCGCGACGAGCGGGCGCAACTGCTCGATCATGTCGAGATCGCGGCGCGCGGCCACCACCTGCACGGCTTCGAGGCGCTTCGCCGGATCGGCGTCGTGCAGCGCGGCGATCGCCCACAATGCATCGAGGCGGCGCTTCAGCGTGGGATCCGTTTCCTTTGCGCGCGCTCGGTCGATCATCGGCTTGAGTGCCGGGTCGGGCGACTTCAGCAGCGCATCGATCGCGTCGCGGCGCGCGGCGACGTCGGGCGACGCGAGCGCGAGCCCCGACAGCGCGCCAGCGATTTTCGTGCGCAGCAGGTTGTTCAGCATCACGGGCTGAGCGTCGCCGGCCGGCGTCGCGGCCTGCGAGAGCGCATCGTGTGCGGTGTCGCCGGACTGGATCAGCAGGCGGCCGTCGCCGGTCGCGAGCGCGTCGCCGCTCGACAGCGCGTTGAGCAACGCGACGGCGCGCGGATCGGGATCAGCGGCGAGCCGTTCGACCGCGGCCGTCTTCGCGTCGAAGTCGTCGCCGGCGAGCGCGGCGGTATCGGCAGCCGTCAGCGCGAACGCGGCGCGAGGCAATCCGCCCGCGAGGGCGGCGCACGCGACGATCGCGACGGCGGCTCGGCGAAAGCGTGTAGGCATCGGGAAATCCTGTCGGACGTGGAAGGCGGATGCAGGCGGCGATGCGCGGGCGCGTGCGGTGCGTCGGCAAGCGCGCCTGGTACAGCGGCGCCTGCAAGCGGGCGGAGCATCGCGCCGGTGCGCGACGCCCCGCGTCGCGTCAGGCGAGCGCCGTGCGCTGCCGGCGCAGGAACGCCGGGATCGACGTGACGATGTCCGGCTTGCCCTGGTTACCCGCGATGTACGGGCTCCACGGTTGCGCGCGCACGGCCGTCTTCGTCTTCCACACGACGTTGAACTGCCCGTCGCCGCGGATCTCGCCGATCATCACCGGCTTGTGCAGGTGATGGTTGCCGTCCATCGCGAGCGTGAAGCCCGACGGCGCGGCGACCGTCTGGCCGATCATCGCGACGCGCACCTTGTCGACGTCGGTGCTCTTCGCCTTCTCGACGGCCTGCTTCCACATGTGGATGCCCACATAGGTCGCCTCCATCGGGTCGTTGGTCACGCGCTTCGCGCCGCCCGGCAGGTTGTTCGCCTTCACCCATGCGGCGAACTGGTCCTTGAACTTCGTGTTGGTCGGGTTCTTCACCGACATGAAGTAATTCCACGCGGCGAGGTGGCCGACCAGCGGCTTCGTGTCGATCCCGCGCAGTTCCTCCTCGCCGACCGAGAACGCGACGACCGGCACGTCGGTCGCCTTGATCCCCTGGTTGCCGAGCTCCTTGTAGAACGGCACGTTCGAGTCGCCGTTGATCGTCGAGATCACGGTCGTCTTGCCGCCCTGCGAGAAGTTCTTGATGTTCGCGACGATGGTCTGGTAATCGCTGTGGCCGAACGGCGTGTAGACCTCCTGAATGTCGGCGTCCTTCACGCCCTTCGATTTCAGGAACGCGCGCAGGATCTTGTTGGTCGTGCGCGGATACACGTAGTCGGTGCCGAGCAGGAAGAAGCGCTTCGCGCTGCCGCCTTCCGCGCTCATCAGGTACTCGACGGCCGGGATCGCCTGCTGGTTCGGCGCCGCACCCGTATAGAACACGTTGCGGGACATTTCCTCACCTTCGTACTGCACCGGGTAGTAGAGCAGCCCGTTCAGCTCCTCGAACACCGGCAGCACCGACTTGCGCGACACCGACGTCCAGCAGCCGAACACGCACGCGACCTTGTCCTGCGTGAGCAGCTGGCGCGCCTTCTCGGCGAACAGCGGCCAGTTCGACGCGGGATCGACCACCACGGGCTCGAGCTTGCGGCCCATCACGCCGCCGCTCTTGTTGATGTCGGCGATCGTCATCAGCGCGGTGTCCTTCAGCGACGTCTCCGAGATCGCCATCGTGCCCGACAGCGAGTGCAGGATGCCGACCTTGATCGGGCCGGTGCCCGCGTCGGCCGCGTGCGCGAACGGGCTCTTGCCCGCGAGCGCAAGCGCGCCGGCCATCGAACCGAACTTCAACAGACTGCGACGTTTCATCGGGTTCCCCTTGACGTGTTGGATATGCGTGCGCCTTGACGGCGTCGGCCAACGGATAACGCAAGGCATGTGCCAGTCGTGCGGATGCACGCCCGGCGTGCCTGCGCGGGGCAGGGCGGGGCGTCGCGACGGGGCGCATGACGCGTCGTGCAGCATGCGCGGTCCGTCGCGGTGCAGGGTCGCGGGCGGAAATGGTGCACGGTCGGGGTTCCCCGTTCCGGTGCCCGCGTGCGGTGCGGGAACGGTCGTGCACCATGACTTCGCGGCAAGCGGGGCGGCGCGGGCGCGGCGCGGTGCCGTCGCAGGTCGGATGACGCCGAGACGAACCGGCGCGGGAATGAAAAACGGGCGCGCCATGCGCGCCCGTTCGGCGGGTCGGTATGACCGGCGGCGATGTGCCGGCCGGTGCGGCGGCGCGCGATGCGCCACCGGCGGGATCAGTAGCGCGGTACGGACGGATCGACGTCGCGCGACCACGCGTCGATTCCGCCTTGCAGGTTGTACAGCTTCGTGAAGCCGCGCGACTCGAGGAACATCGCGACCTGCGCGCTGCGCATCCCGTGATGGCACACGCAGACGATTTCCGCTTCGTCGTCGAGTTCTTCGCTGCGCGCGGGAATCTGCTGCATCGGGATCGACACGCTGCCGGCGATGTGCGCGGTCGCGATTTCCCACGGTTCGCGCACGTCGAGCACGACCGGCGCGGGGCGCGCCTTGTCGCCGAGCCATTCCGCGAGCATCGCGGCGGTCAGGATCTGCATGGAGGCTCCGCCGCTCAGAACTTGAAGCGCGACGGCTCGATCGCGTTGACGAGGTGGTCGATGTAGGTTTCGAACACGTCGGCGACGCGGTACTGCTTGTCGTCGATGCGCGTGATGATCTGCGCCTTCATCACCGGACGGCCGCCGACGAATGCCGACAGGCGGCCGCCGACCTTCAGTTGCTCGAGCATTTCCTGCGGCACGACGGGCAGGCCGCCCGCGACGCAGATCACGTCGTACGGCGCCTTGCCGGCCCAGCCGCGCGAACCGTCGCCGAGGACGACTTCCGCGTTGGTCACGCCGTCGTTGCGCAGGTTGTCTTCCGCGAACTTCGCGATGGCCGGATCGATCTCGACGGCCGTCACGTGCCGGGCGCGATGCGCGAACAGCGCGGCCAGGTAGCCCGAACCGGCGCCGATCACGAGCACGTTCTCGTGCTTCTTGACGGCCAGCTCCTGCAGCACGCGCGCTTCGACGCGCGGGAACAGCATCTTGCTGGTGCCGCCCGGCAGCGGCAGTTCGAGGTCGGCGAACGCGAGATCGCGATATTCGGCCGGAACGTAGTTTTCACGCTTGACGATCGACAGCAGGCCCAGGACGTCGAGATCCAGCACGTCCCACGGCCGGATCTGTTGTTCGATCATGTTGAAACGCGCGTTTTCGATATTCATGGTGTGGTCACGCAGCCTGGTCGGCCATCAGCGGGGATAGAGAAACTTCGTGATTGTACCAAACGGGGCGGCTGCAAAGCCTTCAGGCGGCCTGCAACAGACCTTTACCCCTTGCTCTTCCTGATCTGCGCCTCGAATGCGAGGTCGAGCTTGCTCGCCTTGCGCGGTTTCTTGGGGCCGAATTCGTCGACGAACTTGACGAACGCGTCGAGCGGCAGCGGCTCGCAGCGCTTCTCGGCGGTGCCGCCGGAGCGGTCGACGAGATAGAACAGGCCGC
Source organism: Burkholderia sp. ZZQ-2 (assembly GCF_050768715.1). Taxonomy (NCBI): domain Bacteria; kingdom Pseudomonadati; phylum Pseudomonadota; class Betaproteobacteria; order Burkholderiales; family Burkholderiaceae; genus Burkholderia; species Burkholderia sp. ZZQ-2. The sequence goes on from NZ_LDVA01000330.1 coordinate 58,023, forward strand.
CCGCCATTGCGACGGCCGCGAAATGCGGGTTGCCGGAGCGGGTCTTCAGGCGTTCGACCGCGTGGGTCGCTTTGGTGGTGCGCATCGTGCGGATTCTGGCGGGGCGTAAGCCCCACACTGTATCAAACCGGCCGTCCGCATGCGCCCGGCCGACCCTAGACCGTGCGTGAATACCGCTGCTGCTGCGTTTGCCCGAGATACGCGTCGAACGCCATCGCGATGTTGCGCACGACCATCCGGCCGGCCGGATGGATCGTCAGGCGGTCGCCCGCGATCGTCAGCAGCCCGTCGCGCTCGAACGGGCGCAGCGCGTCGAGCTCGCGCGCGAAATGATCGGCGAAGCGGATGCCGTGTGCGGCCTCGACATGCGAGAACGGCAGTTCGAGGTTGCACATCAACTGCGTGATCACGTCGCGGCGCAGCCGGTCGTCGGGCGTGAGCCGCACGCCGCGCGCGATCGGCAGGCGGCCCGCGTCGAGCGCGGCGCCGTAGGCGGGCAGGTCCTTCGCGTTCTGTGCGTAGACGTCGCCGACCTTGCCGATCGACGACACGCCGAAACCGACGAGGTCGGTATCCGCGCGCGTGCTGTAGCCCTGGAAGTTGCGTTGCAGCGTGCCGTTGCGCTGCGCGCGCACGAGCTCGTCGGACGGCCGCGCGAAGTGATCCATCCCGATGTACACGTAGCCGGCCGACGTCAGCATGTCGATCGCGAGGCCGAGCAGCGCGATGCGCGTTTCCGGCGGCGGCAGCGTCGCATCGTCGATCTGCCGCTGCATCTTGAACAGGTGCGGCATGTGCGCGTAGCCGAACACCGACAGCCGGTCGGGCGCGAGTTCGATGATCGTTTCCAGCGTGCGCGCGAAGACGGCAACGGTCTGGTGCGGCAGCCCGTAGATCAGGTCGACGCTCACCGAATGAAACCCCGTCGTGCGCGCGGCGGAGAGCAGGTCGGCCGTCATCGCGCGCGGCTGGACGCGGTTGATCGCCTGTTGCACCGCCGGGTCGAAATCCTGCACGCCGAGGCTCAGCCGGTTGAAGCCGATATTGCGCAGGTGGACGAGCGTGGCGGGCGTGACCGTGCGCGGATCGATCTCGATCGAGAATTCGGCGTCGGCATCCGGCGCGAGCGCGAAGTGCTCGCGCGTGGCCGCCATCAGTTCGGCCGTTTCGTCGTCGGACAGGAAGGTGGGTGTGCCGCCGCCCCAGTGCAGCTGCGTGACCGGGCGCGCGGGATCGAACAGCGCGGCCTGCAGCGCCATCTCGCGCTTGAGCTGCTCGAGATACGGGCGCGCGCGGCGGCGGTTGTTGGTCGCGATCTTGTTGCAGCCGCAGTAGAAGCACGCGGTATTGCAGAACGGGATGTGGAAGTACAGCGACAGCTCGCTCGACGAGGCGCCGGGGTCGCTCGCCGCGCGCAGGTAGTCGGCCGGGTCGAAATCGTCGCGGAACTGCAGCGCGGTGGGGTACGACGTATAGCGCGGCCCGTTCGCGCCGTATTTCGCGAGCAAATCGGGACGGAACATTGAGTCGGCAGAACCGGAACGCATGATGGTCTCGCGCTTTTTAGATGCTTTCGAGTATATAAACGCGCGATTGGGCTGCATTGTGTAATAACGTCGCAGCCGGCGATGGCACAATGCGGGGTGGGGCTGCCGGCACCGCGTCCGGTTGCCGCACCGTTTTTTGTTGTTCGTTCGAGAGAGCCGAGTGTCCGTCGAAATGCCTGTCCGCCCGGCGCCTGCCGATGTCCCGCCTCCGCATGCGTGCCGCGAGGGCTGCGGCGCGTGCTGCATCGCGCCGTCGATTTCCAGCCCGATTCCGGGCATGCCCGACGGCAAGCCGGCCGGTGTGCGCTGCGTGCAGCTCGGCGACGACCTGCGCTGCCGGATCTTCGGCCGCCCAGAGCGGCCCGCGTGCTGTTCCGGGCTGCAGCCGGCCGCGGACATGTGCGGCGCGTCGCGCGACGACGCGCTCGCGTGGCTCACGCGTCTCGAGGCCGCGACGCGGCCGTCGCAACCAGGAGAGTGTTCAGCATGACCGCACCTTGCGCGCCGGGCCGGCGCCGTTTCCTCGCCGCAACCGTCGGCGCCGTCGGCGTGACGCTGTCGCTCGCCGCGTGCGCGTCGACCTTCCCGTTCATCCCCGATCACTACACGTTCTCGCGCGGCGACGTGCAGAAGGCCGTCGCCCGCAAGTTCCCGTACCAGAAGACGGTCGCGCAGGTCGTCGACGTGTCGCTCGCGAACCCGGCCGTCAACCTGCTGCCCGACCAGAACCGCATCGCCGTGCAGCTCGACGCGCATTTCGCGAGCCCGTTCCTGCGCGCGCCCGTCAGCGGCAAGTTCACCGTGTCGGGCCAGCTTGCTTACGATGCACCGAGCCGTTCGGTGGTGCTGAAGTCGCCGGCCGTCGACAGCCTCGCGCTCGACGGAGACGCGCAGATGTACGCGCAACAGGTCGGCGCGGCCGCGGGCCTGCTCGCGACGCAGTTGCTGACCAACTATCCGATCTACACGTTCAAGCCCGAACAGCTGCAATTTGCCGGGGTGAACTACGAACCCAGTACAATTACGATTCTTACAAACGGCATACGCGTGGCGATCGTCGAAAAGTGATGACGAACCGCGCCCGGCCGGAGGGGGGCCGCGCGCGGAAGAGTGGCCCATTCATTCGACCATTTCGGAGTTGGGCCACGGATGGACTGGATCCTGATCTGCAAGGCTTTGATCCTCGGCGTCGTCGAGGGGCTGACGGAATTCCTGCCGGTGTCGAGCACCGGTCACCTGATCGTCGCGGGCAGCTTCCTGAATTTCAACGATTCGCATGCGAAGACTTTCGACGTCGTGATCCAGTTCGGGGCGATTCTCGCGGTCTGCTGGGAATACCGGCAACGGATCGCGTCCATCGTATCCGGGCTGCCCAGCCGGCCCGATGCGCGGCGCTTCACGCTGAACGTCGTGATCGCGACGATTCCCGCGATCGCACTCGGCCTCCTGCTCGAGAAGAAGATCAAGGCCGTGCTGTTCTCGCCGGTACCCGTCGCGTTCGCGCTCGTCGTGGGCGGGGCGATCATCCTGTGGGCCGAGGCGCGGCAGCGTGAACGCAGCGAGCCGCCGCGCGTGGTGTCGGTCGACGCGCTGACCCCGCTCGATGCGCTCAAGGTCGGCATCGCGCAGTGCTTCGCGCTGATTCCCGGCATGTCGCGCTCGGGCTCGACGATCATCGGCGGGATGCTGTTCGGTCTCGACCGGCGCGTCGCCACCGAATTCTCGTTCTTCCTCGCGATTCCGATCATCTTCGGCGCGACGCTCTATGAAACCGTCAAGGACTGGCAGGCGTTCACCGTCGATTCGCTCGGCCTGTTCGCGCTTGGCCTCGTCGCCGCGTTCGTCAGCGCGTTCGTGTGCGTGCGCTGGCTGCTGCGCTACGTCGCGACGCACGATTTCACGGTGTTCGCGTGGTACCGGATCGCGTTCGGGCTGTTCGTGCTGCTGGTCGGGTACAGCGGCTGGCTGAACTGGACGTGACGCGGACACGGAGGCGGGCGCACCTCCAATGAGAAAAGCCCGATCGGCAGATAACCGATCGGGCTTTTTTAATCCGGATCCGGGCGGCGTGCGCCGCCGCAGCGGGAAGGCTCAGCCTGCGCGCTTGCGGAACACCAGGTCCCACACGCCGTGGCCGAGGCGCAGCCCGCGCCGTTCGAACTTCGTGACCGGGCGGTAGTCGGGGCGCGGCGCGTAGTCGGCGGCGGTGTTTTCGAGCGTCGGTTCCGCGCCGAGTACTTCCAGCATCTGTTCGGCGTAGTTCTGCCAGTCGGTCGCGCAGTGAATGTACGCGCCGGGCTTCAGGCGCGACGCGAGATGGGCGACGAGCGGCGGCTGGATCAGCCGGCGCTTGTGGTGGCGCGCCTTGTGCCACGGGTCGGGGAAGAAGATGTGCACGCCGTCGAGACTTTCCGGCGCAAGCATGTGCTCGAGCACCTCGACCGCGTCGTGCTGGATGATGCGGATGTTCGGCAGATCCTGCTCGCCGATCAGCTTCAGCAGCGCGCCGACGCCCGGCTCGTGCACTTCGACGCCGAGGAAGTCGTCGCCGGGGCGGTTCGCGGCGATTTCCGCGGTCGACGCGCCCATCCCGAAGCCGATCTCGAGGATGCGCGGCGCGCTGCGGCCGAACACCGCATTCCAGTCGGGCAGCTCCGGCGCATACGGCACCACGAAGCGCGGGCCGAGTTCGTCGAGCGCGCGGCGCTGGCCGGTCGACACGCGGCCGGCGCGCGTCACGAAGCTGCGGATGCGGCGGTGGTGCAGCGGATTGACGGCGTCGGCGCCTTCGGCGGCTTCGTCGGGAATGGCGTCGTCGTGCGGCGGCAGGCCGGCTTCGTTCGGATCGTCGTGCATCATCGGTACAGAGAAAGGCTCGGTTGCGGGCGAGGGCCCGTTGCGCGCAGCAGTGCGCCGGGTGAACCGGCACATGGTACAAAAAAGCCGCCTTCGACGAGGCGGCTTTTGCGCAGGCTGCGATGCAGCCGGAAAGTGGAGCGGGCGATGGGAATCGAACCCACGTCATCAGCTTGGGAAGCTGAGGTAATGGCCATTATACGACGCCCGCAGAACGCGCAATTCTACAGGGGTTCGGGTGGGGATGGCAAGCGGGTGATTTGGCGCAGGGCAACTGACAGGGCTCGATGCCGGACCGGCGGCGTCGCGCGCAGTGGCGGGGTGAGCCCGCGCTATCCACGGGATCTACCGTCCAGGCTGAAGGCACATCCCATCGGCGCGCTGTAGCATCGGAGCCGAATTTCAACGGCCCGATGGATGTGCCGCATAGCCGATGGCGGCAAACAATCGACGGACGAACAGGTTCAATGATGTTGAATATTTTGACCATGACCCCCGAGCAGGAACAGGATGCGCGGGCAAAGGCTTTTTATCTGCTCAAGAAATGGACGAGTGTCACGTTCCTGGAATACGCCGTTGGACTTTATCGGGACTTTCTCGGCGCGTACGCAAAACAACTGGACACACCGAGCCCAAATCAGGTCGAGCTTGAGGAAGCCTACACGCATGATTTCTCGGGGGCACTGGTGCGCATGGATCTGGGCATCGATGCATTGCGGCGAGGTCTCGACAAACGAGCCGCATACGACGCGTTGGTTAGAGGAAGCCAGCACGGTGGCGACCTGTTGTTTGGACGGAGTGCGCTTGAAATCGGTCGTAAATACGATCCGTTTTTTCATTCGCTGGGACTGAAGGACACCAATTTTTCGGACCCGGTGTATGCCACCGGGTTCGTGGAGGGGGTATGGATCGAGAGATTGATTTGCTACGCGCTCAAGTGCACGGTCGGATTCGGTTATACCGGGATGCTCGCATACGGAACACGTGCGGATGGCGGGACCCGCGTATTTGAGCACTGGACCTATGAATCCATGTTCGAAAACGCGCCCCTTCCTGCTTGGCGATATTGGCCACCCGGTCGCACCTATCCTGCATCGCTTCCTCCCTGTCCGCCGAAGAACGAATCCGCAAGCGGCGAGGTTTGCAGCGACCAGGAGATTCCTGTCGAGGGGATCTGGGAGCCGTGGTTTGCGTCCGGCAAGGTGGGCTGTCTGAGCTACTTCCTCAAAGGCAGTGTTGCCCACAAGTACCTGTTGGAAGGTACGAACGACGAACATGCGGTGCGCTGGCGGCTGCTGTGGGAAGACAAGCGTTACCGGGACGGCAGCATTCCGGCGGAGGAGGAAACTTACTTCCCCAAGCCTGTCGCCTGACCGACGCTATGGGGCCTGCCAGGAGAGCCTTGTCCGCGCACCGGTTACTGACAAAGCCCGACCGCATCGTCAGGCAGCACCGCAGCGCCAACGTCGAACGAAACGCGCCGGCCGTGCGCGTGCCCGCGGGCCGGTGTCGAAAATAGACGAGTCGGTGTCGGAAGCATGCAAGTCCCGACCACGCTTTCGCACTAACGTGACAAGCCTCTTACACGAACGTTAGTCTGGAGCTGACATGTCCGATTTCATCACCGTTTTGCGCGAAACCTGCCCGACGCCGGTCCTTGACGCGACCAAGTGGAAGCGTATCGGCGGCGATCCGCACACCGTGAACCTCAACGCATACCTCTCCAAGGACGGCAGCAAGATCATGGGTACCTGGATCTGCACGCCGGGCAAGTTCGAGGTGAACTACGAAAAATGGGAGTACTGCCACTTCCTCGATGGCTACTGCATCATCACACCGGAAGGCGAGGAGTCGGTGCACCTGAAAGCCGGCGACGTGTTCGTGATCGAACCCGGCATGAAGGGGACCTGGGAAGTGGTGGAGACGGTGCGCAAGTACTTCGTCTTTGCCTGAGCGGGCCGGTAGATTCGAGCCACGCGTACCGTCGTCGTCCGGATACCTTCGAGGTTCGCGCCCTCCGGGCGACTGCACGTTTTCGCGCGACAGCGTAGCCGATGCGGTGTGCGCGGTGGGCCGGGGCATTCGTATCGAGGGGCGCGGTCAAAGCGCCAGCCCCGGCGACGCGGTCGACCGCGTGCTCGTTCAAGCCGGCACACACCGGCGCATTCCGTCCAGCCGGTGCGCCGGCCGATTCGAAAAGGCGATCGCCGCGCCGTCCTGCGCGTCATCGCCCAAACCCCTATGATGCAGCGATCCGCCCACCGTTCCGGTCGCATCGCGTACCTCGTTCGCTTGCGCCGGTCGCCACCCCCGGAATCCCGACCATGCGTATCACCGACATCCGCGAACGCACGATTCCCGTCTCCCGCTATGCCGACCCGGCCATTCCATCCGGCGGCCTGACGACGAGTGTCGTCGCGCTCACCACCGACGTCGTGCGTGACGGCCGCCCCGTGACGGGCTACGGCTACGCATCGGTCGGCCGCTTCGCGCAGGGAGGCCTGATCCGCGAACGGTTCGCGCCGCGGCTGCTGGCCGCCGCCGACGCGCTCGCCGACGAAGCCGGCACGAACCTCGACCCGTTCCGCGCGTGGCGCGCGATGATGGCCGGCGAAAAGTCCGGCGGACACGGCGAACGCTGCGTGGCGATCGGCGCGCTCGACATGGCGATCTGGGACGCCGCCGCGAAAATCGCCGACCTGCCGCTCAATCGCTTTCTGGCCGACCGGCTTGGACGCACGGCGGCACCGCGCGTGCGTGTGTACGCGGGCGGCGGCTATCGTTATCCGCACGACGATCTCGCGCGCCTGTCGGACGAGATGCGCCGCATTGCCGACCTTGGCTACACGCACGCGAAGATCAAGATCGGTGGCGCGGACGTCGCTCAGGACAGCAGGCGCATCGAAGCGGCCGCCACGCAGTTGGCGGACAGTTCGCATCTCGCGGTCGACGCGATGAACACGTACGACGCGACGACCGTCGATATTGCCGCTGCGATGCTCGAGCCGTTCGGCCTCTGGTGGTTCGAGGACATCTGCGATCCGCTCGACCTGCCGCTCCAGGCAGGCGTCGCCACGCGCTACGCGCCGCCGATCGCGGCCGGCGAAGCGCTGTTCTCGCTCGCGGAAGCGAAGCTGCTCGACCGCTACGGCGGCCTGCGTCCCGACCGCGACGTGCTCGTGTTCGACCCGGTGCATTGCTACGGGCTGCCGGGATACCTGCAGATCGTCGAGCACTTCGCATCGCGCGGCTGGCGGCGCGACGCGTTCTGGCCACATGGCGGCCACCTGTTCTCGCTGCATGTCGTCGCAGCGCTCGGGCTCGGCGGTGCGGAAGTCAATCCGTTCGCGTTCGATCCGTTCAGCGGGCTCGCCGATGGCGAAACCGTCGACGCAGGTTTTGCGCGCACGCCGCAGGCGCCGGGCATCGGTTTCGAACTGCATGCCGACGCGCATCGCGCGTTTCGCGCGGTATCTGGCCGTTGACACCCGAAGCGCTAAAGCGCATCGATCGCGAAACGCACCGCGAAGCCGAGCATCATCGTCGCGACGAACAAATCGAGCACGCGCCACGCCAGCGTACGGGCAAACCACGCACGACACGCGCGTGCGCCATAGGCGAGCATCAGGAACCACGCGAGCGAAGCCGCCACCGCGCCGAACGCGAACGGCGCGCGTTCGGCGGGCGCGTGACTCACGATCACGGTGCCGAGCAGCAGCACGGTATCGATCCACGCATACGGATTGAGCAGCGACACGGCGGCCGTCGCGAGCAGCGTGCGCGACAGCGCGGGGGCGTGGCGCGCGTGTGAGTCGTCGACGTGCTCCGGCTGCCGCCGCCGGATCGCCGAGCGCAGCGCGAGCAGGCCATAACCGGCGAGATAGGCGATACCGGCCCACAGCGCGGCCGATACCACACCGGGATGCCGCGACAGCAGTGCCGACAACCCCTGCGCGCCGAGCACGATCAGCAGCGCGTCGCTGCCTGCGCAGACGAGGGCGATGGAGAGGAGATGGGGGCTCGAGATCGAGCGCTTGATGACGAAGGCGTCCTTGGGGCCGACCGACGTGAACAGGCCGGCGCCAAGCAGCAGGCCTTCGATGAAGGCGGAGGTGTCGAGCACGAGCGGGCCGACAACCTCTTAAGCTGAACCGGTGATGGTTACGATGAACGAAACGTTAAGGGGCGCGCGGGGGCGGTGTCAATGCCCCCTGGCGCCCATGCGTCGACGACCGGCAGGCCACCGGTCAGTGCGTCGCCGCCTCGCCGAGGTTGAGCGCGACGAGCGCACAAACGGTCAGCGCGATGCCGGCGAGCTTCAGCGACGACACCGCTTCGTCGAAGCAGACGATGCCGATCACGGCCGTGGCCGCGGTGCTGGCGGCAGCCCAGCTCGCGTACGCGAGCCCCATTTCGAGCCGCTTCGTCGCGAGCGCCATCAGCCAGACGGCGCAGGCATAACAGACGACGGTGAGCGCGGACGGGAGCGGGCGGGAAAAGCCGGCCGAGTATTTGAGGCCGACGGAGCCGAGCACTTCGGCGAGGACACTGACGCCCAGCAGAAGCCAGGCAGACTGGAGCGGGGACACGAACGGCCTCCTTCCCCCGACGCTTATACCGAGCGGCGAGGAGAAGTGGAGGTGTCAGCGGTACCCAGGATGAAAGGAGCTTAGTCCACACGGCGCGGCAGGGCAACGCATGCCGCCTGCCCGTCACGCCTGCCCGGCCGCCCACTCCGGCCGCTGCCCGAGCGTGTCGAACAGCCGGACGATCTCGGCTTTCACCTTCTGCACCGCGTTGCTGACGAGCGCCGTATCGTGCCAGCACAGCGACAGGTCGCGCGCGAACAGCCGATGCGCGACCGTCGACAGCTTGAGCTTGCGCTCCTCGATCTCGACGTGCGCGGCCGTCCACGGCAGGATCGTCACGCCGAGCTGCGCCATCACGGCCGCGAACAGCAGCCCGGTCGAGCTCGCCTCGAAGCCGATCTCGTACGACAGCCCGGCCTCGCGCATCGCCCATTCGACACGGTTGCGGATCGTGTTCGGCGCGCTCGGCAGGACGAGCGGCATCCGCGCGATCGCGTCGAGCGGCACGGGATCGTCCGGCACCGGGAATTCGGGCCACGTGATCAGGTACAGCGTTTCCGTCAGCAGCCGGTGGATCGCGATGCCGCGCGTCTCGACCGCGTCGACGACGATCGCGAGATCGAGCCGCGCGCGTTCGAGCAGCGTGTCGAGATCGGCGCTCGGCGCCTCGATCAGTTCCAGCATGATGCCCGGGTAGCGGTCGCGCACCGCGCGGGCGAGCGGAATGGCCAGCACGCGCGCGGTGCTCGACGGCATCCCGACCGTCACGCGGCCCTGCGGCGTGTCGGCGTCGCGGCGCAGCAGCTCGCGCGTGCCGTCGGCCTGGCGCAGCAGTTCGAGCGCATGCCGGTACAGCGTGCGGCCGGCGGCGGTCGGCGCGACGCCGCGCACGCTGCGTTCGAGCAGCTGCATCCCGAGATCCTGTTCGAGATTGCGCATCTGCTGGCTCACCGCCGGCTGCGCGACATGCAGCGCCTCGCTCGCATGCGTGACGTTGCCGCATTCGACGACCTTCACGAAATAGCGCAACTGCCTCAAGTCCATCGCCGTCGTCTCCCGATTCAAGCCATAAGCCAATCCGATCGAGCAAGATGAATATCATATTTTTCCCCGATCGATGGGGTTTCTATACTCGTCTCACACAAGAGCCAGCCTGCCGGCCATCCCGGACCGGACGCGGCAAAAGTGCCGGCCCCGCCGGCAAGGAGACGAAGATGTTCAAGGCGATCGACGCGCCGGCGGCCGGCGCGAAGCCGCGGCGCACGCCGCTCACGCGCGAGCAGGTCAAGGGCTTCTGGGCCGTGTATGCGGGCTGGGTGCTCGACGGCGTGGATTCGGTGATCTACGCGCTCGTGCTGATTCCCGCGCTGACCGAACTGCTGCCGGCGTCCGGCATCGCGGCGACGCCCGCGAATCTCGGGATGTACGGCTCGATCCTGTTCGCGCTGTTCCTGATCGGCTGGGGGCTGTCGTTCATCTGGGGGCCGCTCGCCGACCGCTTCGGCCGCGTGCGCACGCTCGCCGCGAGCATCCTGATCTACTCGGTGTTCACCGGCGCGGCCGCGTTCGTGCACGACGTGTGGGCACTGGCCGCGTGCCGTTTGATCGCCGGGATCGGCGTCGGCGGCGAATGGGCGCTCGCGGGCACCTACGTGGCCGAGAGCTGGCCGGAGGACCGCCGCAAGATGGGCGCCGGCTACCTGCAGACGGGCTACTACTTCGGCTTCTTCATCGCGGCGTGCCTGAACTACACGATCGGCGCGACCTACGGGTGGCGCGCGATGTTCCTGTGCGGGCTCGCGCCCGCGCTGCTCGCGGTGTTCACCGTGATGCGCGTGAAGGAGCCCGGCCAGTGGCGCCGGCACGACGCACGCGACGGCGACGTGGCCGACGCGCGGCGCGCGCATCCGCTGCGCGAGATTTTCGCGCCGGCCTTCCTGCGCCGCACGCTGACGAGCGCGAGCCTGGTCGGCGTCGCGATCGTCGGGCTGTGGGCCGGCTCCGTGTACGAGGCGAGCGCGGTCACGACGCTGGCGGCGCGTGCTGGCATCGATCACATCGGCGCGCTGCGGCTCGCGTCGATCGGCGCGGCGATCCTGTCGTGCGCGACGATCGCCGGCTGCCTGGTTGCGCCGTGGCTCTCCGAACGGCTTGGCCGGCGCACGGCGCTCGGTGTGTATTTCGCGGGCATGGCCGGTTCGATCGTGTTCGCGTTCGGCTGGGCGTTCTACCAGCCGAACGGGCTCGCGGCATTCATGGTGTCGCTCGCGTTCCTCGGTTTCTTCGGCGGCAATTTCGCGATCTTCTCGTTGTGGCTGCCCGAGCAGTACCCGACACGCGTGCGTGCCACCGCGTTCGCGTTCAACGCATCGGTCGGCCGCTTCATCGGCGCAGGCGTGAACTTCCTGCTCGGCGCCGCGATTCACGGTTACGGATCGCTCGGCGTGCCGGTCGCATGGACCGCGGCCGCGTTCGGGCTCGGCATCCTGATCCTGCCGTTCGCGGTCGAAACGCGCCATCAGACGCTGCCCGAATGAGCGGTGCGCCGCGATCGTTCGGAAACAAGCCACACCCAGTCATCAATATCAGGAGTCCGGAATGCAGGCATTACAAGGAATCAGGGTCGTCGATCTGAGCCGCGCGCTGTCGGGGCCGTTCTGCTCGATGGTGCTCGCCGATCTCGGCGCCGACGTGATCAAGGTCGAGTCGGGGCCGCACGGCGACATGAGCCGCGCGTGGGGGCCGTTCGATCGCGGCGTGAGCACGTACTACCTGTCCTGCAACCGCAACAAGCGCGGCATCTGCGTGGATTTCCGGCAGCCGGCCGGCCTCGACGTCGTGCGCCGGCTGATCGGGCAGGCCGACGTCGTGATCGAGAATTTCAAGGCCGGCACGATGGACGCGATGGGGCTCGGTTACGCCGCGCTGAGCGCGCGCGATCCGCGGCTCGTGATGGGCAGCGTCACCGCGTTCGGCCCGCGCGGCCCGTTGCGCGACTGGCCGGGCTTCGACCAGATCGCGCAGGGCTACGCGGGGCTGATGAGCCTCACGGGTTTTCCCGACGGCGAGCCGACCCGCACGGGCACCGCGATCGGCGATCTCAGCTCGGGGATGTGGGTCGCGACCGGCGTGATGGCGGCGCTGTTCGAGCGTGAGCGCACGGGGCGCGGGCAGCATGTCGGCACGTCGCTGCTCGAAAGCCTCGTGTCGCTGCTGAGCGTGCACGGGCAACGCTACCTGAGCCTCGGCGACGTGCCGCGCCGCACCGGCAATGCGCATGCGGTGATCGCGCCGTACGGCGTGTTCGAGACGGCCGACGGGCCGCTCAACCTTGCGCCGATCACGACCGACATGTGGCTGCGGCTGTGCCAATTGCTGGATCTGCCCGAACTGCCGGACGATCCGCGCTTCGCGACCAACGATGCGCGTGTCGCGCACCGTGACGAACTGAAAGCGCTGCTTGAAGGCCGGTTGCGCACGCGCGGCAAGCGCGAATGGACGCAACGCTTCGTCGACGCCGGGCTGCCGGCGGGGCCGATCAATACGCTCGACGAAGTGTTCGACGATCCGCAGCTCGCGCATTGCGGGCTGGTCGAGCCGGTCGTGCATCCGACGCTCGGCACGCTGCGCCAGGTCGTCACGCCGCTCGGCGGGATGGGGGACGCGGTGCCGGCGCCGCGCACGCGCCATGCGCCGCCGCTGCTCGGCGAGCATACGGTCGACGTGCTGCGCGAAGCGGGCTACGACGACGACGCGATCGACACGCTGCTGGCCGGGCGCGCGATCTTCCAGGCGGAAGCGGTGGCGGAGGCCGTGCAATGAGCGACACGACGAAACACGATGGCGCGTCGCGCGTGACGGTCGACATGGTCGGCGAACGGATCGCGCGCGTACGGTTCGCGAATCCGGCGCGACGGCACGCGCTCGACGCGCCGTTGCTCGATGCGCTCGTCGCACGCCTCGATGCGCTGGCCGGACACCGTCCTCCGCCCGTCGTGATCCTGTCGAACGACGGCAGCGGCGACGTGTGGAGCGCGGGGCACGATCTGCGCGAGCTGGCCGACGATCGCGATCCGCTCGCGTACGGCAAGCCGCTCGAACGGGCGCTGCGGCGCGTGCGGACTTATCCGGGCGCGGTGATCGCGGCGGTGTCGGGGTCGGCGTGGGGCGGGGCGGTCGATCTCGTGATGAGCTGCGACCTGGTGGTCGCGGCGCGCGATGCGCGCTTTGCGATGACGCCCGCGAACATCGGCCTGCCGTATTCGACGAGCGGCCTGCTGCGCTTCCACGACAACCTGCCGATCCATGTGCTGAAGGAGATGTTCTTCTGCGCGCAGCCGCTCGATGCGGAACGCGCCGCGCATCACGGGCTCGTGAACCGGCTGGCGGAAGCAGGCGGTGTCGACGAGGCGGCGCTCGACGTCGCGCGCACGATTGCCGCCAAGGCGCCGCTCGCGGTGCACGCGGTGAAGGAGCAGTTGCGCGTGCTGCAGGACGCGCGGCCGTTGCCGGCCGACGCGTTCGAACGGATCGCCGAGTTGCGCCGGCACGCGTGCGAAGGCGAGGACTTCGACGAGGGGCTGCGCGCGTTTGCGGAGCGGCGCGCGCCGGTGTTTCGCGGCGGGTAGGGCCGGCGCAGGCCCGCCATTGGCGTGAACAGGCTCCCTGCGTTCACGTGCCCGAGCGGTTCCGCGATGCGAGGCGGCGTGCGTTACGCGCCGCCGATCGCGTGCACGCCGACGAGCAGCAGCGCGCCGATGGCGATCAACAACAGCGCATGGACGCGCGTAAACATCACGCACAGCGTCGACGCGACCGCGATCGCGCGCGCGGCCCAGCCGCCGTCGAGCGCCTGCAGCAGCACCCACACCGACGCGAGGATCATGCCGGCCGCGACCGGGCGCAGGCCGGCCTCGAGCGCGATCTGCCAGCGCGCGCCCTGGTGCCGCCGCCACAGATGCGCGACGCCGTAGATCAGGAACGCCGTCGGGCCGAACAGCGCGAGCGTCGCGATCACCGCGCCCCAGAAACCGGCCACCTGCCAGCCGATCAGCGTCGCCAGCAGCGAGCCGGGGCCCGGCGCCATCCGCGCGATCGCGAAATCGTTCACGAATTGCGTGGCGGTCATCCAGTGATGCACGTCGACCACCTGCCGCTGGATGTCGGCGATGATCGCCTGCCCGCCGCCGATCGTCGCGATCGACAGCGGCGCGAACACGCCGAACAGCGCGGCGTAGCGTTGCGATGCGGTCATCGTGTGTCACGCCCGGCCGGGGTGGCGGCCGCGCGGCGGTATTCGAGCGCGACGCTCAGCGTGCCGCCGACCAGCACGGTCCACACCAGCGGCCAGTGCAGCACCGCAACCGACACGAAGGTGAGCGCCGTCACCGCGAACGGCAGCGCGCGGCGCGGCAACCGACGTACGGCGGTGATCGCCATCGAGATCGACAGCCCGATCGCCGCGGCCGCCGCGCCGGCGAGCGCGACGTGCGTGAGCGGGAAGCGTGTGAGGGTCGAGAACGCGATGCCGAACAACACGATCAGCACGGCCGGCGGCGCGACGATGCCGGTGAAGCCGGCCACGGCGCCGCGCCATCCGGCGAGCCGGTAGCCGATCCAGATCGCGAGGTTCTTCACGTTGACGCCCGGCAGCGCCTGCGACAGCGCGAGGCCGTTGAGGAACGCCTCCTCGTCGAGCCAGCGGCGCTCGTACACGAAGTCGCGCATCATCCGGCCGCTGAGCCCGCCGCCGAAGCTGGTCAGGCCGATCTGCGAGAACGCAATGAACAGCGCGAGGACGCCGGGCGGCGGCGCATTGCCTGCGGGCGGCGCCGATGAAGAGGTGGCGGAGGGCGGTGGCATCGGGCGTGCGGTGCGTGGCGATTGGGCGGGCGCCCATGTTAGCAAGCGGACGCTGTCAGCACGCTGACATCGGCGAGGGGTTGGCGTGATGAAAGCACGCAGGTGATACGACGGACATATCCGGCCCATCCGCCACGGCCACAACCGACGCTACGCGCGCACGACCGTCACGCCCGCTGCTTCGATCGGCTTCGTCAACGCGGCGTCGGTTTCCTTTTCGACCACCACGGTGTGCGCCAGCGTCAGCTCGCCGATCACGAACTGCGACGCCGCGCGCAGCTTCGACTGCGACGCGAGCACGACGGTCTCGGCCGCGCGTTCGGCCAGTGCGCGCTTGATCGCCGCTTCCTCGAAATCGCCGGTGCTGAGCCCCGCAACCGGGTGCACGCCCGTCACGCCCATGAAGTAAAGATCCGCGTGGATGCGCGCAATGCCTTCCATGGCCGCCGCGCCGACGGCGACGATCGAATGCTTGTAGAGCCGCCCGCCGATCAGGATCACCTCGATCGACGGATGCGCGGCGAGCGCCACCGCGACACTCGGGCTGTGCGTGACGATCGTCGCACGCAGGTCGGCAGGCAACTGGCTGACGAGCAGCGCCGAGGTGGTGCCGCCATCGACGATCGCCACCTGCCCGGGCGCGATCATCTCCGCGGCGCGGCGCGCGATGCGCCGCTTTTCCGCCGTCTCGAGCGTTTCGCGCTGCGCGAACGGCGCAACGGCCGGCGACGCCGGCAGCGCACCGCCATGCACGCGCTGCAGCAGGCCCTCGGCCGCGAGCTCGCGCAGGTCGCGGCGGACGGTGTCTTCGGATACGCCGAATTGCGCGCTCAGCTCGACCGCCAGCACCTGGCCGTCGCGCGCGAGTGCGTCGAGGATCGCTTTCTTGCGTTGTGTCGTCAGCATCGGGTTTGCACGAATTTTCTTGAAATTGCACGAATCTGCACGTTACCATGGGCGCCGTCTTTTGTCGAACCGGAGGCTGCGATGGCTGCAATGCGGGACCGTGTCCGCATCGTCGATACGACGGTGCTGTCCGATGACTGGTATGTGCTGAAGAAGGTGACGTTCGATTTCCTGCGCCGCGACGGAACGTGGCAGCGCCTGAGCCGCGAGACCTACGATCGCGGCAATGGCGCGACCATCCTGCTGCGCAATGCCGATACCGGCGACGTGCTGCTGACGCGGCAGTTCCGGATGCCGGCGTTCGTCGGCGGACACGACGGCATGCTGCTCGAGGCCGCCGCCGGCCTGCTCGACGACGCGACGCCCGAAGCGCGCATCCGCGCGGAGGCCGAGGAGGAGACCGGTTACCGCGTGCGCGGCGTGCGCAAGGTGTTCGAGGCGTTCATGAGCCCGGGCTCGGTGACGGAGAAGCTGCATTTCTTCGTCGGTGAATACGATGCGTCGCTGCGCACCGGCGACGGCGGCGGCGTCGCGGAGGAGGGCGAGGATCTCGAGGTCGTCGAGATGCCGCTGCAGGCGGCGCTGGATGCGGTCGAGCGCGGCGAGATCGTCGACGCGAAGACGATCATGCTGCTCCAGTACGTCGCGCTGCGGGAAACCGCCGGCGCGCGCACGGCATGACGCCGCTGCTCGTGCTGGTCGCCGGCCCTTACCGCAGCGGCACGGACGGCGACCCCGCGCGCATCGCCGCGAACCTGCACCGGCTGGAGGAGGCGGCGCTCGCCGTGTATCGCCGCGGGCATGTGCCGATGATCGGCGAGTGGGTGTCGCTGCCGCTCGCCGTCGCGGCCGGGTCGCGACAGGTCGGCGATGCAGTCAGCGAGGCGTTCCTGTATCCGGCCGCGCACCGGCTGCTGTGCCGCTGCGATGCGGTATGGCGGATCGACGGCGCGTCGCGCGGCGCCGACGCGGATGTCGCCCTCGCGCGGCAGCTCGGCAAGGCCGTCTACTTCTCGGTCGACGACATACCGGTCGTGCAGGACGATCCGGATCGCTGAACAGGCGGGGAGGCGCCCGGCCATGGCGATGCAGGCGGCTTCGCGGATCGCTCGCCCGCACCGCCCGCGGCCGTGCGAGCGTCGCGTCATGCCGTTGCATCGTGCATGTCATGCATGCCGCGCCGCGCGCGAACCGGCGTATGATCGCGACGCCACCCGCGCACCGTCCGACGCCACCGACGCCCCGTCATGCCGCTCTCCGATTCCGCCGATTTCACTGCCGCCGCCGCCGCCGCGCAACTGCCCGCCGATCTCGTCGCCTCCGCCGTTGCCGCGCTCGCGCGCGCCGACGCATTGCTCGTGACGGCCGGCGCCGGTATCGGCGTCGATTCCGGGCTGCCCGATTTTCGCGGCACGGACGGGTTCTGGCGCGCGTATCCGGCGCTGCGCCACGAGCGCTTCGAATTCCACGAGATCGCGTCGCCGCACGCGTTCCGCGCGCGTGCGCCGCTCGCATGGGGCTTCTACGGGCACCGCCTCGCGCTCTACCGTGCGACGGTGCCGCATGCGGGCTTCGCGATCCTGCGCCGCTGGATCGACGCGATGCCGAACGGCGGCTTCGTCCTGACGAGCAACGTCGACGGCCAGTTCCAGAAAGCCGGCTTCGATCCGGCGCGGATCGTCGAGATCCACGGTTCGATCCACGCCATGCAGTGCCTGCGCCCCTGCTCGGACGACACGTGGGATGCGGCGCCGTTCGTGCCGGACGTCGACGAAACCACCTGCCGCCTCGTCGGCGAAATGCCGCGCTGCCCGCGCTGCGGCGGCCTCGCGCGGCCGAACATCCTGATGTTCGGCGACACCGGCTGGCTCGGTGCGCGCTACGACGCGCAGGAACGCGCGCTGGAAGACTGGATCGCGCGGGCCGGGCGTGTCGCCGTGGTCGAGATCGGCGCGGGCACCGCGATCCCGACCGTGCGCCTGCTGAGCGAACGGCTCGGCGCCGACGTGATCCGCATCAACGCGCGCGAAGCGCATGCGCGCCGGGCGGATGTGATCGGCCTGAAGGGCGGCGCGCTGGCGACGCTGGGCGCGCTCGACGCCGCCTGGCAACGCGCGTGACCGTGTGTGAACGGGCGGGCATCCCGGCGGCGGCGGCCGTTGCAGGCGCGACGCGAATCCGCATACAGTTCAGCCAGTGCCGCCCGCGTGCGGCCCGGACATCATCCCGGGCGACCGGGGCCGGCGGCTGAATCCAGCCGCTTCATCGAACGGGAGCGCCCTTGTTCTATTCGATCGTCGCGATCTTCGTCGGCGCCGGGCTCGGCGCATTGCTGCGCTGGTTCCTGAGCCTCGCGCTCAACGAATTCTTTCCCGCCGTGCCGCTGGGCACGCTCGCCGCGAACCTGATCGGCGGCTACGTGATCGGCATCGCCGCCGTCGTGTTCACGACCCGCGTCGGGTTGCCGCCCGAGTGGCGGCTGTTCGTGATCACGGGCTTTCTCGGCGGCCTCACGACGTTCTCGACCTATTCGGTCGAAGTGATGACGCATGCGTTGCAGGGCGAATTCGGATGGGCGTTTGCGGTGGCTGCCCTACACTTGACTGGATCGTTCGCGCTGACGGCGCTCGGCATGTGGACCGCGCGCGCATGGCTCGCGGCGGCCTGAGCGTGCCGCCATCGGAGGGAGCGATGGACAGGGTCTTCTTGCGTTTCTACGTGCACGAGCAGCACCGGCTGCACTGGAAGCCGCTGTGGGAATGGCTGCTGGAGGAGGCGAACCGGATGGGCGTCGCCGGCGGTTCCGCGTTTCGCGCGATGGCCGGCTTCGGCCAGCATCGCGTGCTGCACGAGGACCGCTTCTTCGAACTGCAGGGGTCGCTCGCGATCGAGGTCGAATTCATCGTCACCGAGGACGAGGCGCAGCGCTTGCTTGCGAGGCTGTCGCAGGAAAAGGTGCGCGTGTGCTACGCGATGATGCCAGCGCAATTCGGCGTGATCGACACGCTCGGCGCACCGCCGGCGCAGGGGCCGGCGGTGTAGGGTGCGACGGCGTCAGATGCCGAACATCGTCAGCGACACGGCGGCGCGCGTGACGATCATCAGCAGCACCTGCACGATCACGAACAGCAGGATCGGCGACAGGTCGATGCCGCCGAGATTCGGGATCACGCGGCGCAGCGGGTTCAGGAACGGCGCGGTGAGCTGGTAGAGGATCGGCATGGCCGGCGAGCGCGGGTTGAGCCACGACAGCAGCGCCATCAGGATCGTCATCCAGATCACGAGATTGAGCGCCCACTTCACGACGGTGAGCAGCGCGACCACGACGAGCGTCGCGATCACCGCGGCCGGGTCGAAGCCGGCCATCACGACCATCAGCACGACATAGACGAGCGCGGTGAGGAGGGCGGCGACAACGCTGGCCCAGTCGATGCCGCGCACGCCCGCGATCACGCGGCGCAGCGGCAGCACGAGCCAGTTGGTCGCCTGCAGCACGGCCTGCGTGACGGGGTTGTACGGCGGCACGCGGACGGCCTGCATCCAGACGCGCAGGATCAGCGCGGCGCCGAACAGCGTGAAGATGGTATTGAGCAGAAAACGGGCGATCTCGCCGAACATCGTTGGCATCCTTTTTATACGGTCAGTAGCGTGCGGCCGCCAACGCCGGATGGCGGCGCATCGGCCGACACCTTATCACGCCTCGTCTCGCGACGGGGAGGGGTGCGCGGCGGTGCGCGCGAGCGACGTTTCGACGGCTTCGGCGAGTGCCGGCAGCGACGCCGGCGGCGCCGCGCGCTGCGCCGCGAGCGCGACCGCGCGGCGCGTCAGCAACGCGTACAGCGTCGCGTGATCGCCGCCGAGCGTTTCAAGCAGTGCCAACTGGCGTTCGACGATGCCCGTATCGCCGCGCGACACGGGGCCCGAGAGCGCGTTCGCGAGCCCCTTGTCGCGTGCGGTCTCGATCGTACCGGCCAGCATCGGCAGCAGCGCGCGCAACGCGGCTTCCTCGTCGAAACCGAGGCCGCGCCACAGCTCGACCGCTTCCGCCAGCCCGCACAGCGCGAAGCTCGCCGCGTAGTGCGCGGCCGCGTGATAAAGCATCCGGCCGCCGGCCGGAATCGACAGCGGATGGCAGCCGAGTGCGGCGGCAAGTCGCATCAGCGTCGCATGCAGCGCGCCGTCGGCTTCGATCGTGACCGAGCAGCCGTCGATGCGGGCGAGGTCGGCGTCGGTGCCGCCGAACAGGTAGAGCGGATGGAAGCCGCCGGTGGCCGTGCCTTGCTGCTTCGCCGGATCGAGCAGCGCGACGGCCGACGCGCCGCTGCAGTGAACGACGGCCTGCCGCGCGGCGCGCGATGCGTCGAAGCGCAGCGCCGCGGCGGCGGACGCGAGATGGTCGTCGGGCACCGTCAGGAAGATCAGGTCGGCGGCGTCGGCGACCTGCTGCGGCGTGTCGACCGCCTGGCAGCCGTCGATGCGCGCGGCGAGGGCCGCGGCCGATGCGGGCGTGCGGCTCGCGATCGCGACGACCGGAAAGCCGGCCTGCGCGAAGCGCTGCGCGACACAGCGTGCGAGACGGCCGGCGCCGATGAAGCCGAGGCGGGGTGTGTCGGGGACGGACATGGCAGCGAACGTAAGCGAAAACGAAGCAACCGCCAGTATCGCAGGAATGACGGCGGGGCCGCGAAAGGGCAATTTCCGTGCGGACACGTGCGTGGCCGGCCGCTACGCGGCGCGAACGACGCATTTATCGATGCGTGTATCGGCGCCCGGCGCCACGGTCGATTCACGATCGTGGAATCCGACCCCGAAACATATCGCACCCGCGTCCGGCTTGAAACGTCGGCATCTTGTCTCAAATTTGTAATCGTTCATTACGATCGCGTGCCCGCCGCACGCGCCGTATCCGGTAAGACTGACCGGCCATGATGTTGCGACCCGACTCGTCGGACGGAACCGCGCGGCCCGCAAGGGTCGCCGAAGGTGCTGCGAGCCGCGCCGCACGGCGGTTCCGGCCGCGTGCGATTGCAATTTGCAACAAATGCCCGATACGTGAGGGACGGGTTTTCGCTACATTGCTTCCATGCGACGTGCATGCCCGCCGTTGCCGACAGGGGCGCATAAAATACCGCTCCAGCAGGAGAATCGAAGTGAAAAAGCTCATTCCGTTCATCGCCGCCGCCGCGCTGGGCCTGGGTGCCGCAAGCGCTGCGCAGGCTCACGTGTCGATCGGGGTCGGCATCGGTATCCCGGTCGCACCCGCGTATCCCGTCTATGCACCGCCGCCGCCCGTGTACTACGCGCCGCCGCCTCCGCCCGTCTATTACGCACCGGCGCCGGCCTACTATGCACCGCCGCCCGCCGTGGTCGTCGGCGGCTATGGTGGCTACTACGGTCGCCCATACTGGCGCCATGGTTACGGCGGCTGGGGCCATCACGGCTGGCGTCGCTGATTCGTCCCGCGCGGCCTGACCGCGCGTGGCAAAACGGCGCAGCGTCCCGAGCGGGGCGCTGCGCCGTTTTTCTTTTCGGGCTGCCGCCCGGCCTCGGTGCGCGGCCCGTGCAGGCCGGCTGCGATTACACCGCGTTCACGATCAGGTCGCGGTAGCCGCCGACGATCACGCTATACGAGAAATACGCGAACAGCAGCGCCGACGCGATGTGGCACGCGCGCATCAGCCCCGCGCCCGCGCGCTTGCGGCCCTGGCTCGCGAGCGTGCACATGAAGAGCGTCCATGCGAGGCCGCCGAGGAAAAAGCCCGACAGGAACACCGACGCGGTGGCCGGCGTGGTCGCGCCGGCTTTCGCGATCAGTGCGCCGCCGACCGCCGCGAACCACAGGATCGCGCTCGGCGACGACATCGCGAGCAGCATGCCGCGCAGGAAGCTGCGCCGCGCGCTCGCGCGCGGCTGCGGCGTCTCCTCGGCATCGTCGCCCGCCGCCTTGGCCGGTGCCAGCGCTTCCCGCGCCATCTTCCACGTGAGGAACAGCAGCACCGCGCCGCCGCCGATCCACACGATCCAGCGCACCGGCTCGAACTGCAGCAGCACGGCCATCCCGGCGAGCGCGAGCGCCGCATAGACGAGATCGCCGACGCACGATCCGATGCCGAGCCAGAAGCCCGGCCGGAAGCCGTGTGACAGCGTCAGCGACAGCATCGCGACGTTCACGAGGCCGATGTCGAGACAGAGCGACAGCGACAGAAAGAAGCCGTCGGACAGCATGGAGGTGGGCGGAAAGGTCATCTTCGTTGTTCTTGTTGCAATGGCAATCCACGGGCCGGCGGGCGCCGGCCGCGTGGCGTCAGAGTCCGATCTCCTGCCAGAGCCGATCGACGCGCGTCTTCACGGCGGCATCCATCTCGATCGGGCGGCCCCATTCGCGGCTGGTCTCGCCCGGCCACTTGTTGGTCGCGTCGAGCCCCATCTTCGAACCGAGGCCGGCCACTGGCGATGCGAAGTCGAGATAATCGATCGGCGTGCTGTCGACCATCACGGTGTCGCGCACGGGGTCGACGCGCGTCGTGATCGCCCAGATCACCTCCTTCCAGTCGCGGATGTTCACGTCCTCGTCGACGACCACGATGAACTTCGTGTACATGAACTGCCGCAGGAAGCTCCACACGCCGAACATCACGCGCTTCGCGTGGCCCGCGTAGCTCTTCTTCATCTGGACGATGGCCATCCGGTAGCTGCAGCCTTCGGGCGGCAGGTAGAAGTCGGTGATCTCCGTGAACTGCTTCTGCAGCAGCGGCACGAACACCTCGTTGAGCGCGACGCCGAGCACCGCGGGCTCGTCGGGCGGCTTGCCCGTGTAGGTCGAGTGGTAGATCGCGTCGCGGCGCATCGTGATGCGCTCGACGGTGAACACGGGGAACCACTCCTGCTCGTTGTAATAGCCGGTGTGGTCGCCGTACGGCCCTTCGAGCGCGTGTTCGTACGCGGCCGACGCGTTGCCGGCCGGGCGCGGCGGCGCGCCGGCCGGAGCAGGGGCGGGGGTGCCTTCCTGCGGATAAATGAAGCCTTCGAGCACGATCTCCGCGCGCGCGGGCACCTGCAGCGTGTCGACGCCGGGCGTCAGGCACTTCGCGAGCTCCGTGCGGCTGCCGCGCAGCAGGCCGGCGAACTGGTACTCGGACAGCGAATCGGGCACGGGCGTCACCGCGCCGAGCGTCGTGGCCGGATCGGCGCCGAGGACGACCGCGACCGGATACGGCTTGCCGGGGTTGCGCAGCGCGAATTCGCGGAAGTCGAGCGCGCCGCCGCGATGCGCGAGCCAGCGCATGATCAGCTTGTTGCGGCCGATCAGTTGCTGCCGGTAGATCCCGAGGTTCTGCCGCGACTTGTTCGGCCCGCGCGTGACCGTCAGGCCCCACGTGACGAGCGGCCCCGCGTCGCCGGGCCAGCAGGTCTGGATCGGCAGCCTGTTCAGGTCGACGTCGGCGCCTTCCCAGACGATCTCCTGGCAGGGCGGCGACGACACCGACTTCGGCGCCATGTCCCACACGGCCTTCGCGAGCGACAGCAGCTTGCCGGCATCCTTCAGGCTCTTCGGCGGATCGGGTTCCTTCAGCGCGGACAGCAGGCGCCCGAGATCGCGCAGCGAATCGAGCGCGGCGTCGTCGCCCGCGTCGACGCCCATCCCGAGCGCGACGCGGCGCGGCGTGCCGAACAGGTTGCCGAGCACCGGGAAATCGTAGCCGGTCGGTGCGTTGAACAGCAGCGCAGGGCCGCCGGCGCGCAGCACGCGGTCGCACAGCTCGGTCATTTCCAGCACGGGCGACACGGGCTGCGTGACGCGCCGCAGTTCGCCGAGCGCCTCGAGGCGCTGGATGAAATCGCGTAAGTCTTTGTATTTCATGAAGATGGTCCGGGCCACCCGGGTGGCGGGCAGCGATGGGCGGGCGCAGCGGCCGGCTGCGGCCCCGAATCGACCGACGATTTTACCCGCGCCGCCGCATGCCCGCCCGGCGGAGAAAAAAGTCGACCGCGCGCAAACCCCCTACGGCACGGGGCTCGCGATCTGAAGAGTGTCCGTAAATTACTTTTTGTTATAATTTCAAGGTTTTATAGTGTTGACGATCTATAAAACCCTGCTAGAATCCGCTCACATTGGCTGCAGGGTAAAAGGCTTCGAGCCGCCAATCACCGATCTTTGACGCAGCGCGTCACCGTCCGCCGATACCTGCACGGCGTATCCGACGGCCTTAGTCGTAGTCTCAGCCAGCGCCACCAGACGCTGGTTTTTTGCGTGGGTGCCACCGCGTATGCCCGCCTCGCCCAGTGTGCGAAGGTGCCGGCCCTCTTACACCGTGGCCTCGAACGGTACTTATACCGTTTCCCCGATGTCTGCACGTCCCAACCAAGGCGTGCGGCGTCGTGATTCCGCGGCGCGTTACCTGTCTCGCCATCGAGCTGAGCGAGCCGCACGAGTCATGTTCATGGGAGATGATCTGAATGAACGCTTGGTTATCGTGGCGTCCTAGTGAGCAGCATGCGCAATTCGTGCGCAGCATGCTGCGTCGCGGGACGCGTGTCAGTCACCATCTATTCAGCGTTGTCGGCTGTCTCGCGGTCGCGGTTGCACTCGCACTGTGGCTGCTGCCAACCGTGCGCGGCACGCTCGCCGCGAAGCTGATGCCGGTCGTATCCGCGGCCGTGCAAGCCGGCCCGGCCCGTCTGCTGACCGGCCATCCGCTGCCGAACTTCGCGCCCGCCGGCGCGCAGCCGCAGCAGGAAGACAGCCCTGAAACGGACGCGCTTGCGGTCGGCCTCGACGTCGCACCGGAAGCCAACGCGCAGGGCGATGCATCCGATCCGGCCCGCAACGGCCCGTCGCCCGTCGCGCTGGCGAAGCTGATCCCGACCCAGCGCGTGGCGGCCGATGCGCGTGACGACCGTGCGCTCGCGTCGAATCGCGAGCAGGCGCTGGTCGCGACCTACCTGTCGCGCCGTTACCGCGTCGCGCAGGAGCCGCTCGGCCAGCTCGTCAAGGCTGCGTTCCAGACCGGCCGTGACGTCGGCCTCGATCCGCTGCTGCTGCTGTCCGTGATGGCGATCGAATCGGGCTTCAACCCGTACGCCGAAAGCGGCGTCGGCGCGAAGGGCCTGATGCAGGTCATGTCGAAGGTCCATTCCGACAAGTTCGAGTATTTCGGCGGCACCGATACCGCACTGCAGCCGCTCGCTAACCTCCAGGTCGGCGCGCTCGTGCTGAAGGACTGCATTGCTCGTGGCGGTTCGCTCGCGAACGGCCTGCGCCTGTACAACGGCTCGACGAACCCGGACGACACCGCATACGGCGCGAAGGTGATGGCCGAGCGCGGTCGCCTGCGCGACGTGTCGCACGGCCGCAGCGTGCCGGTCAACGCGCCGCAGGCGCCGGCGAAGCCGATCGTCACGGCCGCCGCCGTGACAGCGGCAGCGGGCGGCGCGAAGCGCGTGCATGCGACGCTCGAAACCACGACGTCGGCGAAGTCGGCGGCATCGAAGGAAGCCGCGCCGCAGGACGACGCGAGCGTCGATACCGCGAAGTCGCACGGCGACCATTCGGAGCTCGGCGCGTAACGCACGACGGTAGCGCAGCACTGCACGGCTTCGGCCGGCAGGACATGAAAAAGGCACCCGATCAGGGTGCCTTTTGCTTTTTGCGGCGCGAGAAGCCGCCGGCGTGCCGGCCGAGGCTCAGTCGTGGCTCAGTGCTGCCCGAACAACGTCGCGAGCCGTTCGACCGCTTCCTCGAGCCGCGAGTAGGCCGTCGCATAGGACAGGCGGATATAGTCGCGCGGCGCATGGACACCGAAGTCCATGCCGGGCACCAGCACGACGCCCGCGTCGTGCAGCATCGCCGTCGTGAGCGCGGCGCTGTCGCCAGCCGCCGGGTGGGCGACGCCGCCGCAGTGCGCATACACATAGAACGCGCCGTCCGGCATCACGGGCACCGTGAAGCCCAGCCGTTCGAGCGCCGGTGCGATGAAATCGCGGCGGCGCTTGAATTCGAGCCGGCGCGCTTCGTAGATGTCGAGCGCCGCCGGCTCGAAGCAGGCGAGCGCCGCGTGCTGCGCGAGCGCGGACGGGCAGATGAACAGGTTCTGCGCCAGTTTCTCGAACGTGCCGACCAGCGCGGGCGGCACGACCAGCCAGCCGAGCCGCCAGCCCGTCATGCTGAAATACTTGGAGAAGCTGTTCACGGTGACGACGTCGTCGCCGAATGAAAGCGCCGACACGGGCGCCGCGTCGTAGCTGAGCCCCTGGTAGATCTCGTCGACGATCGTGAAACCGCCGCGTGCGCGCACGGCTTCGACGATCCGCTTCAGTTCGTCCGGTTCGAGCGACGTGCCGGTCGGGTTCGACGGCGATGCGAGCAGCACACCGCGAGTGCGGTCGCCCCAGCGCGTGCGGACGTCGTCCTCGGTGAGCTGGAAGCGCGCGTCCGGGCCGCTCGGCACGAGCACCGCGCGGCCTTCGGCCGCCGCGACGAAGTGCCGGTTGCACGGATACGACGGGTCGGGCATCAGCACCTCGTCGTCACGCCCGACGAGCGCGAGGCACGCGAGCAGCAGCGCAGCCGACGCGCCGGCCGTCACGACGATCCGCTCCGGGCTGATCGTGAGGCCGTAGGCACGCGCGTAGTGCGCGGCGATCGCCTCGCGCAGCGGTGCAATGCCGAGCGCGCTCGTATATTGCGTGACGCCGCGGCGCAGCGCGGCCGCAGCCGCTTCGACGACCGGCTCCGGCGCGGTGAAATCCGGCTCGCCGATGCCCATGTGGATAACATCGCGCCCGGAGGACTCGAGACGCTGTGCCTCCTTCATCAGTTCCATCACGTAGAAGGGCTGGATCGCGTCGACGCGTGCGGCGAGCTTGACGAGCGAATCGGTGGCGGTATTCATCGGGCGGGCAGGGGGAGGGGGCGTGACGAAAGAAAAAACGGGCGCATGCGCGCCCGTTCCGGACCAAACGGTATCAGCCGTTGCGGCGCGCCTGCGTTTCGGCGGGGCGCAGCTTCGCGGCGAGCTTGTCGAGCACGCCGTTCACGTACTTGTAGCCGTCGGAGCCGCCGAACGTCTTCGCGAGTTCGACGGCTTCGTTGATGATCACGCGGTACGGCGTTTCGACGTGGTGCGTGAGCTCGAACGTCGCGATGAGCAGCACGGCGCGTTCGACCGGCGACAACTGGTCGATCGGGCGGTCGAGCGACGGCGTCAGCGCTTCGACGAGCGTGGTGTGCTCGCGGATCACGCCGTGCAGGATCGCGTCGAGCAGCTCCTTGTCAGCCTTGTCGTAACCGAGCGCGCCGCGCAGTTGCGCGTCGATCTCGCCGGAGGACGCGTTCGACAGCAGCCACTGGTACAGCCCCTGCGTCGCCAGCTCGCGCGATTGTCGGCGGGCGCTCTTCTTCATGCGCGCTCCTCTTCGTCGTCTTCGTCTTCCTCTTCGTCCTCGTCGTCATCGCCGAGCTGGTCGAGCGCCATCGTCAGGTTGGCCATCTCGACGGCGACGCGTGCGGCGTCACGACCCTTTTCGGTCATGCGCGCGACGGCCTGCTCGTCGTTTTCGGTCGTCAGGACCGCGTTGGCGATCGGCAGGTTGAAGTCGAGGCCGATGCGGGTGATGCCCGCGCCGCTCTCGTTCGACACGAGTTCGAAGTGGTAGGTCTCGCCGCGAATCACCGCGCCGAGCGCGATCAGCGCGTCGAACTGGCCGCTTTCCGCGAGCTTCTGCAGCGCGAGCGGGATTTCCAGCGCGCCGGGCACCGACACGAGCAGCACGTCTTCACCGGTGACGCCGAGGCGTTCCAGTTCCTCGACGCACGCGTCGGCGAGGCCGTTGCACACCGGCTCGTTGAAGCGCGATTGCACGATGCCGATCCGCAGGCCGTCGCCTTCGAGATTCGGTTGGTATTGTCCGATTTCCATGATCTTGTCCGTGGTGTGGATGAACGGTTATAGGGCGAAAGCGTCGTGGCGGGTTACGCGTTGGACGCCGGGCAGGACTTGGCTTCGCCGCCGGGCATCGGAATGAAGCCCGTGACTTCCAGGCCGTAGCCGGACATGCTGCCCAGCTTGCGCGGATTCGACAGCACCTGCATCTTGCCGACGCCGACATCGCGCAGGATCTGCGCGCCGATGCCGAACGTCTTGAAATCGACCGGCCGGCGCTTCAGCACAGCGGCCTTTTCTTCCTCGTCGAACGCCTTGAAGACGTCGATCAGGTGTTCCTTCGTGTCGCCGCAGTTGAGCAGCACGATCACGCCGAGGTCGCGCTCCGCGATCTCGCGCATCGCGGCGTCGAGCGTCCACGAGTGCGTCGACACGCCCGTTTCGAGCAGGTCGAGCACCGACAGCGGCTCGTGCACGCGCACCGGCGTATCGACGTCGGGCGCGGGTGCACCGCGCACCAGCGCGATGTGCGGCGAGCCGCTCGGCTGGTCGCGGTACAGCACCGCGCGGAACGTGCCGTGCGCGGTCTGCATCGTACGCTCGGCGATCCGCTCGATGATCGATTCGGTGCGGCTGCGGTACTGGATGAGGTCGGCGATCGTGCCGATCTTCAGGTTGTGCTCCTGCGCGAATTCGATCAGGTCGGGCAGGCGCGCCATCGTGCCGTCGTCCTTGATGATCTCGCAGATCACCGCGGCCGGCGTGAGGCCGGCGAGCGCGGTGAAGTCGCAACCGGCCTCGGTGTGGCCCGCGCGCACGAGCACGCCGCCCGGCTGCGCCATGATCGGGAACACGTGGCCCGGCTGCACGATGTGCTCGGGGCGCACGTCGTGCGCGACCGCCGTGGCGATCGTGTGCGCACGGTCGGCGGCCGAGATGCCGGTCGTCACGCCTTCGGCCGCTTCGATGCTGACCGTGAACGCGGTGCCGTACTGCGTGCCGTTGCGGTAGGTCATCAGCGGCAGGTGCAGCTGCTTGCAGCGTTCCTGCGTCAGCGTCAGGCAAACCAGGCCGCGGCCGTACTTGGCCATGAAGTTGATCGCTTCCGGTGTGACGAATTCGGCGGCGATCACGAGGTCGCCCTCGTTTTCGCGGTCTTCTTCGTCGACCAGGATCACCATCCGGCCGGCTTTCAGCTCGGCGATGATGTCGAGCGTGGAGGCGAGCGTCATAAGGGGGCGAGAAAGAGGAAAGTGCGTATTTTACGCCAGCCGGGCGGCGTTTCGGCTGGCAGGGGCCGCGCGCCGCCGGCAAGC
>NZ_LDVA01000331.1:0-59138 GCF_050768715.1 Burkholderia sp. ZZQ-2
CCGGCCGGGCGTGCCCGCGCTGACGCATTTCCCGGTGGACGCGTGGCGCCACGCGATCGACCGAGCGCTGCGCCGCAGCGGCCGCGACCTGCTCGGCTACGGCGATCCGCTCGGCGAGCGCGCGCTGCGCGAATCGATCGCGCGCCATCTGGCCGTGACGCGCGGCGTGCGCTGCGATCCCGAGCAGATCGTGATCACGGAAGGCGCACAGGGGGCGATCTCGTTGTGTGCGCAGCTGCTGACGAACCCGGGCGATACGGTGTGGGTCGAGGAGCCCGGCTATCGCGGCGCGCGCACCGCGATGCAGGCGGCCGATCTCGACGTCGTGCCGATGCCGGTCGACGCGGAAGGGATGCGCGCCGAAGCGGACGACTGGCGCGAGCGGACGCCGCGCCTCGTCTATACGACGCCGTCCAACCAGTTCCCGACCGGCGCCGTGCTGTCGATCTCGCGCCGGCTCGCGCTGATCGATGCCGCGCGCCGGCATCGCGCGTGGATCATCGAGGACGACTACGACAGCGAATTCCGTCACACCGGCGAGCCGATCGGCGCGATGCACGGGCTCGCGCCCGATTCGCCCGTCGTCTATCTCGGCTCGTTCAGCAAGACGATGTTTCCGGCGCTGCGCATCGGTTTTCTCGTGCTGCCCGACGCGCTGCTGGCCGCGGTGCGGCCGGTGCTGCCGGAGATGCTGCGCGGCGGCACGCGCCACGTGCAGCTCGCGCTGGCGGATTTCATCGAGACGGGCGAGTACGGCCGCCATCTCGGCCGCATGCGCCGGCTGTACCGCGACCGGCGGCGGTTGCTGCTCGCCGCGCTCGACGGCAGCCTGAGCGTGCCGCACCAGATCGAGGGCGGGCCGTGCGGGCTGCATCTCGCGCTGCGGATGCCTGCGCGCTACCGCGATCGCGCGATCGTCGACGCGGCGCGCGCCCACGGCATCGGGCCGTTCCCGCTGTCGGGCTTTTCGATCGATGCGGCATCGGCAGACAACGGGCTGGTGCTCGGTTTCGGCAATACGTCGGCCGACGCGTTCGAGCCGATGTTGCGGATGCTGTCGGCGATCGCGGAGCGGGTGGGCGGGGCGTGACGTGCGTACGCGTTGCCTGAGCCGGCGGCGCGGTGATCAGGTGCAGGAAGCCGCCGACCTTTGACTCGATACCGCTTCTCGGCGGTCGGCAGCAGCAAGTTCACCGCTGTCAGCGGGCCGTTTTTCGTCCATCGACCGGATGCAGCTGCCGGGTTCGGCTCCGCATACCGGCACAAGCCGCTCACCGCCGCGCACAACAATCGGACTTGTGCGGATTGACGAACCGCGCACTTTGTTCGAAACGAACGCCGTCGCGGCTCCGCGCCCGCCGTGCCGCCCGGCATACGGGTTTCGATTCGTATGTTCGAACAGGCCGCGTGGACTATAAATGGATGCGTGTACCGGTGCTTGTCAGGCGCCTGCGCGTCTCGCGCATGTCGGCGCCGCGACTCCCGGGGGAGGTGCACCGTGGTTCGCCAGACGCTTGCTCGCGCCGTGCTTCGCACCGCGTTGATCGGGGGCGTGTTTGCCGGCTGTTTGCTGCCTTCGCCGGCCGCCGTTTCCGGAACCCTCTCGCCATCCGCCACGCCACCCGCGACGAAGCAAAGGCCGGGTGCGATGCCTTATGCGATGCCGGTCGATTTTCCGGCGATCGTCGACCGCTACGGCCCGGCGGTCGTGACCGTCACGACCGCCGCACCCGACCAGCAGGCCGGTGTCCAGTCGTTCACGATCCTCGATCCCGACGATCCGCTCGCCGCATTCTTCCGGCGCGGCGCGCCGCCTCCCGCGCAGGGCCCGCAGACGCCGGCGCCCGACACGGCGCCGCGTGCGGTATCGGGCACCGGCTCGGGTTTCATCGTCAGCGCCGACGGCCTGATCCTCACCTCCGCGCACGTGGTCGACGATGCGACCGACGTGACCGTTCGGCTCACGGACCGCCGCGAATTCAAGGCGACCGTGCTGGCCGTCGATCCGCAAAGCGACGTCGCCGTGCTGCGCGTTACCGCGACGAAACTGCCGTTCGTGCGCATCGGCGATTCGGCGAAGGTACGCGCGGGCGAACCGGTGATGACGATCGGCGCGCCGGACGGATCGGGCAACACGGTCACGGCCGGCATCGTCAGCGCGACGTCGCACCGGCTGCCGGACGGCAGCGCGTTTCCGTTCTTCGAAACCGACATCGCCCCGAACCCCGACAACTCGGGCGGCCCCGTATTCAATCGCGCGGGCGACGTGATCGGCATTGCGGTGCAGGTGTATACGGGCACCGACCGCTACGCGAGCATGACGTTCGCGATTCCGATCGCGTTTGCCGCAAAGGTGCGTGCACAACTGCAGAAGCAGATGCAGGCGCAGGCGCAGCAGTCCCAGGAGCCGGGCGAGCCGTCGTCCGGCAACGCGCTTGGCGTCGACGTGCAGGATGTCGGCATCGGGCTGGCCGCCGCGTTCGGGTTGCCGCGTCCGGCGGGCGCGCTCGTCAACGGCGTGGCGCCCGGCTCGCCGGCCGCCGCGGCCGGCGTGAGGCCCGGCGACGTGATCGTCAAGCTGGGCGACAAGTCGATCGGCCGTTCGGCCGAGCTGAACGACCTGGCCGCCGCGCTGCCGCCCGGTCAGAAGACGCCGCTGCGCGTGATCCGCAATCGTGCGCCGGTGAGGCTGACGATCACGGGCGCCGACGAGGCCGCCGGCAACGCGGGCACGACCGTCGGCATGGCCGCGCCGAAGGCGGCCGCACGACCGGGGCCGGGAGCGAGTGCGGGCGCGGGCGCGGGCGACGGCGGCGACCGCCTCGGGCTGACGATGCACGCGCTGAGCGACGACGAGCGCCGCTCGACCGGGCTCGCGGTCGGGATGATGGTGGACGCGGTGCACGGCCCGGCGGCGAACGCGGGCATCCGGCCGGGCGACGTCGTGCTGGAGCTCAACGACACGCTGCTCGAGACGCCGGACGACGTGCAGTCGCTCGAAGCGAACGGCGGCAGCGTGATCGCGGTGCTGATCCAGCGCAACAACGCGCGGAAGTTCGTGTCGGTGCGTGCGCGTTAGGGCGTTGACGCGGTCGGTATCGTCCGCCTACCATCGTCCGGTATCGTCCGACACCGCACGAAGCCAGCCAGGCAACCAGGAGCCATCCGGCATGAAAGCAGCAACCTTCATCGTAGTCGTACACAGGCGCAGGGTCCGGTAGCGGCACCGCGCCGGCATCCCTGCGCCCCCGACTCGTTCGGGGGCTTTTTTTTGCATTGCGCACGGCCGTGCGGCACGTGCGCGGAGGACATCCGCTTGCAACCGAACCTGCCGATCGCTTCCGAACGGGCGTCGCCGAGGCACGCGACGCTGATCCTGCTGTGCGCGTGCTCGGTGCTGCCGCTGAGCCTGTTCCTGCCGTCGCTGCCGGCAATCGCACGCGACCTGCGCGCCGACTATGCGCTCGTCGCGCTTTCGCTCGGCGGCTACGCGGCGGTGGCCGCATCGCTGGAGTTCGTGATGGGGCCGCTGTCGGACCGGTTCGGGCGGCGGCCGGTCGTGCTGGCGGGCGTCGGCATTTTCGCGCTCGGCTCGCTCGGCTGTGCGATGGCGACCGATATCCGGGTGTTTCTGGCATGCCGGCTGACGCAGGCGGCGATCACGTCGGTTTATCCGGTGTCGATGGCGACGATCCGGGATACCGGCGGCGGTGCGCGCGCGGCGAGCCGGATCGGCTATGCGGCGATGGCGGCCGCGTTCGCGCCGATGCTCGGCCCGACGCTCGGCGGCGCGCTCGACCAGACGGCGGGGTGGCGCGCGAGCTTCTGGCTGCTCGGCGCGGCGGGCGTCGCGCTGTTCGTCTGGTGCGGGTTCGATTTCGTCGAAACCCATGCGAACCGGTCGTCGAGCCTCGGGCAGCAGCTTCGCGCGTATCCGGCGCTGCTGCGCGCGCGCCGTTTCTGGGCCTACGCGCTGTGCATGGCGTTTTCGACCGGCTCGTTCTACGCGTTCCTGGCCGGCGCGCCGCTGGCCGCGCAAACGGTGTTCGGCATCGCGCCCGCGGAGATCGGCTTCTACATGGGGACCATCACGGCCGGCTTCGTGTGCGGCAGCTTCCTGGCCGCGCGTTACGCGCGCCGCTTCGCGCTGGCCACGACGATCCTGTGCGGTCGGATCGTTGCATGCGCGGGACCGTTGATCGGCCTCGCGTCGATGTTCGGCGGCGCGACCTATGCGATCGCGTGGTTCGGGCCGTGCGTGCTGGTCGGCATCGGCAACGGGCTGACGAATCCCGGTGCCCATGCCGGCGCGGTGTCGGTGCGCCCGACGCTGGCCGGGAGCGCGTCGGGGCTGGCCGGTGCGATGACGATCGCCGGCGGCGCCGCGCTTTCGTCGCTGACGGGGGCGGTACTGACGCCCGGCAACGCGGGTTATGCGCCGCTGGCGATGATGCTGCTGTCGGCCGCGATCGCGCTGGCGGCGGCCGTCTGCGTGCGGGTGTTCGACGCGCGGGACGCCGGGCGATGAACGCGAATACGCAGCATCGCCGCGCCGGATCGGGCATCGGTGCGGGCATGGATGCGGGCACCGCTACCGTGCCGCGGGCGATTGGCGGACAATCGATCGAATATCGGGAGACGACGAACCCGCCGTGCGCCGAGCATGCACCGGCGCGCGAAGGGCGGTTGGACGAGGGAGCGATGAGCGACTTTTCTGATTTCCAGCGAGACATTGCCGACGCCGCGAGAGCGACATTCAGGGCGCTGCGGGCGCTGCACCCGGACGAGCATTTCTACGCGTTCGCGCTGTACACCGACAGCGGCGCGATGACGGTGGTGCCGGCCGCCAATTCGGTCGAGGGGCTGCGCCGGGTCCGCGAGCAGCAGGCCGTCGCGGACGACGACCCGTGGTATGCGTGGGGCTTTTCGGAATGGGCGTATGCGGCGGCGGAAGCGTCGCCGTTCAATGCGATCTGCGGCAAGCTCGCCGATGACGTGCTGAGCCCGCAGTTTGTCCGGTCGAGATTCCCGGAATTTTCGCGGCAACTGCACGCCGACATGATCGGTGCGCTGCGCCTGCTCGACCGCGAGGGCCTGTTCGGCACCGGCGACGAACGGGCGGCGATCACGCTGTTCGTGTCGATCAGCGATGACGACGCGGCCGAAGCGCTGGAAAACGAATCGGCGAAAGCGCTGAATCCGCCGGCCGTCGCCGACGCATTCCTGCGCCGCTACGACTGACTGAAATCGGGATATCGCACGGCGGCCCCGCGCGGGCGGCCGCCGTGCTTGCTGCGTCACGGCTTATGGCTTACGGCTTCGCGCCCACGACGAACTCGAACGTCGCGACGCCGTCGACGCCGCCCGTCACGCGGTCGCCCGGTTGCAGCGCGCCGACGCCGGCCGGCGTGCCCGTGAAGATCAAATCGCCGGCCTTCAACTCGACCGAGCGCGACACGTACGCGATGACATCGGGCACGGCCCAGATCATGTCGGCCAGGTCGCCTTGCTGGCGCGTGTCGCCGTTGACCGCGAGCCAGATGCGGCCCTTGGCCGGATGACCGGTGGCCGACGCCGCGCGCAACGCGGTCACGGGGCCCGACGCGTCGAAGCCTTTCGCCCAGTCCCACGGACGGCTCAGTTTCTTCGCTTCGGCCTGCAGGTCGCGGCGCGTGAGGTCGACGCCGACGCCGTAGCCCCATACGTGCGACAGGGCGTCGGCCGGGTCGATCGACCGCCCGTCCGTGCCGATCGCGACGACCAGCTCGATTTCGTGATGGAGGTCGTTCGTCAGCGGCGGATAGGGGACGGTGCCGCTGGCCGGGACGATCGCGTCGGCCGGCTTCGTGAAGAAGAACGGCGGTTCGCGGTCGGGATCGGCGCCCATTTCGCGCGCGTGGTCGGCGTAGTTGCGGCCGACGCAGAAGACGCGGCGCACCGGAAAGCGCGCGGACGACTGGTCGACTTCGACGGAAGGACGCTCGGCAGCGTCGATGACATAGGCGGACATCGGATGGCCTCGTTCGGTGGGAAGACGGATGCCGCGCCCGTGCGGCGCACGGGCCGGCATGCGTGCAACGATACCCGACGCGCGTGCGGCCGGATGCGACGCAACTGCGTTTTACCGGGACAAAACTACGCGTCGGGCGCTGCCGGTGTGTCGTCGCCGTCCGGCAGCGCGGCATTCGCGTCGCGGTACGCCTTCGGCGACACGCCGACCCGCGCGCGGAAGCGCCGCGCGAAATACCCTTCGTCGCGGAAGCCGACCGAGCGGGCGATGTCCGCGATGCGCCGGCTCGTGTGGGCCAGCAGCGACTGCGCGAGCGCGATCCGGCGCTCCGTCACGAGATCGGTGAAGGTGCTGCCGGTTTCCTTGCGGACCAGGTGCGCGAGGTAGTTGGGCGACAGGAACGCCGCCTCGGCGGTCGCGGCGAGCGTCAGGTCCTCGCGGGTGAGGTTGGCGCGGACGTGCCGCAGCACGCGCGCGAGCGCATCGCGCCGGCCGGCGCGCTGGGCGCCGCGCTGCGCGAGCTTGTCGAGCGCGCCCGCGTACTGCGTGCAGACGAGCCCGATCAGCTGCAGCAGGTAGCCGCGCAGCAACGTGGTCGAGCCGAACGTGCGCACGCGATCGGTGTCGAGCATGCACAGCGCGAGGCGGCGCGCTTCGTCGTAGGTGTCGCCGGTCAGGATGAAGTCGAGGTGTTCCTGGAAGCGGAACGGCGTCAGCTCGGGAAAGCGGTGGGCGGGCACGTCCTCCAGGTCGAGCGGGTCGACGTCGAGATCGGCACGCAGGAACGCCTGGCTGAAGTTGATCACGATGAAATGCGCGCCTTCCGGATGCGGGATCAGGTGCTCGCGGTGCGGCAGCACGAACGCGAGCGCGCCGCGCGGAAACGGCCGCGTGACGCCGCCGATCCGCTGCTCGGTGTCGCCGCCGAGATTGAACTGGATCTGGAAATACGCGTGCCGGTGCGGCTCGGTGATTGCCTGGCGCGACGCCTGGTCGCGGATGTAGAAGTCGAGCCGGTCGCTGCGTTCGGGCATCCCGTACAGGCGCGGCGGGGCGGTGGAGGGCATGAAGGATTCTGCTGGTCGTGACGCGGTTGAGCCGCGATGGTACAGCGAACCGGGCGCGACGGCGATCCGTGCCACCTTGCGGCCTGGCCCGGAACCGCTCGCGGCGTGCCGCGCGGCGGTCATTCGTCCGGGTGGAAACCGAGGTAGCGGGCGTGCGGGCTGTCGCCGCCGGCGCGCCGGCTTGCCCCGCCGACCGATGCGAGCGTGTCCACCGTCGTCGCGCGGTTCGAGATCAGCGTCCAGGCGGTGGTGGCGTCGGCGCCGGCCGGTGCGGACGCGCGCAGGTCCGTCAGCGCGGCAAGCAGCGTGGCAGCCGGCGGCGCGTGGATCGCGAACCCTTCGTTGGCCACGGCCGCCGTGTCGATCCCCAGCCTCTCGCACAACCGTGCCCGCAGCGGCGTTTCGGCTTCGCTCGCCGCGCGCGAGCGCGCGATGTTCTCGTGGGTGGCCGCGTCGACGATCGTGCCGCCGCGGACGAACGGCGTTTGCTGCCACGCGTCGGGCGAGCATTGCTTGCCGGCCGGTGCCAGCGGCACGAACGGATTCACTTCGGCCGGGTAGATCCGGCACACGAGCGGTCGCTCGTCGTAGATCGCGCACCGCAGGTCGTCGCGCAGGTTCGGGCACGGCCCCGCGTGGGACGCCGTGAGCATGACCGTCACGCGGACGGGCAGCGAGCCGCTGAGCGCGGCGGTCGAGCGTGCGCGTTTGTACGCGGCGAACGCGTTGTCGGGCTCGGGCTCGACGAGCCACGGCATCGCATCGCACAGCAGCTCCACGTGGCCGCCGCGTTGCAGCCACGCGGTGGCCTCGTCGATCGTCAGCGGAATGCGCAGGTCGCGGCAGCATCCGCCGCAGCCGTTGCAGGCAAAGTCGAGGTCGGTAGGGGTGTCGTTCATGCTTGATTCGATACGGATGACGGGGTGTCGCGAAGCGTCGCGACACGGCGGTGATTTCGTTTACCGGGCGACCAGCGGCGCGACCCGGCGCCGCAGCTCGGGCACGACGTCGGCGTCGAACCAGGGGTGGTGCTTGAACCACGCCTGGTTGCGCGGCGACGGATGCGGCAGCGGCAGCACGTCGGGGCCATAGTTGCGCCACGCGTGTACGGTGTCCGTCAGCGTGGCCTTGCGCGCGTCGCGCAGGAAATGCCGCTGCGCATACTGGCCGATCAGCAGCGTGAGCCGGATCGACGGCAACCCGGCGAGCAGCCGGTCGATCCACAGCGGCGCGCATTCGGGGCGCGGCGGGTTGTCGCCGCTCGTGCCGCGGCCCGGGTAGCAGAAGCCCATCGGCACGATCGCGAAGCGGGTTTCGTCGTAGAACGTGTCGGCGTCGACGTCGAGCCAGCCGCGCAGCCGCTTGCCGCTCGCATCGTCCCACGGGATGCCGCTCGCATGGACGCGTGCGCCCGGCGCCTGCCCGACGATCAGGATGCGCGCGTCGCGATGGGCACGCACGACCGGGCGCGGGCCGAGCGGCAGGTCGGCTTCGCAGGCACGGCACGCGCGGATTTCAGTGAGCAGCACGTCGAGCGGCGCGCGCGTGGGTTTCGGCATCGAATCGGATCGGGGACGGAGGGGTCGTGCGGCGCTCCGGGGACCGCGCGCCGGGCGCCGACAGGCGGCCCGGGCAGGCGTGGCGCGGGAGCGCGCGCCGCCTGCATCACGCGGCGCGCCTCACGCCCGCGACGGGCCCGGTGCGCCGCTTTCGGCGACGGCAGCATCATACAACGCGGTTTGCGCGATCGCGCGGGCGATCGCCGCGTCGTCGTGCGAACCGTCGAGCATGCCCCAGCGCCGGTATTGCGACAGGAACCACTCGCCTTCGCGCGGATCGGGGCGGTTCACGGTGCCGCCGTCGTGAAAGCGGATCGGCAGCGGCGGCACGGCGAACGGCCCCGATCCGTAGTCGCCGAGCAGGCGCGGCGCGATCAGCCGCGCCGGCACGCCGAGCGCGTCGGGCGACGCGAGCCAGCCGGCCGCCTCGCGACGGTGCGTGGCGCTGTCGAGCCACGCGCAGGCATCGACGAGCGTGCGGATCAGCGCGCGCGCGGTGGCCGGATACAGCGCGACGAAATCGCGCCGGGCCGCGAGCACCTTCTCCGGATGATCGGGCCAGATCTCGCTCGTGACGGCGACGGTCCGCCCCGCGTTGCAGGCCTCGGCCACGGCATGCCACGGTTCGCCGGCGCAGAAGCCGTCGAGTTCGCCGCTGGCGAGCGCGGCCACCATCTCGGGCGGCGGGATCACGACGCTGCGCACGTCGCGCAGCGGATCGACGCCGTGCGACGCGAGCCAGTGGTTCAGCCACATCGCGTGCGTGCCGGTCGGGAACGTCTGCGCGAGGAGCGGCTTGCGGCCGAGCGTCGCGAACGCGTCGCGCACGCTGCCGCTGGCGCGGTACGCGTCGGCGAGGCCGCGCGACAACGAGATCGCCTGGCCGTTGCGGTTCAGCACCATCAGCGCGGCCATGTCGGCCTGCGGGCCGCCGATCCCGAGCTGCAGCCCGCAGACCAGCCCGTACAACGCATGCGCGGCGTCGAGCTCGCCGCTCAGCAGCTTGTCGCGGACGGCGGCCCACGACGGCTGGCGGCTGAGTTCGAGCGTGAGGCCGTGCCGCGCACCGAGGTTCAGGTGCTGTGCGACGATCAGCGGGGCCGCGTCGCTCAGCGCGACGAACCCGAGGCGAAGATGCGCGCGTTCCGGCGCGACGGGAGAGGTGGTATCCATGGCGCTCATGACTGGGGTGACGCGTCGAGCAGTTGCCGCGCGACGTCGACGATGCGCAGGCCCTGGTCCATCGCGCGCTTGCGCAGCGCCGCATACGCGTCGTGTTCGGACAGCCTGCGCTGGTCCATCAGCATCCGCTTCGCGCGGTCGATCAGCTTGCGTTCGGCGAGTTCGCGCTCGACATCGGCGAGCCGGCGGCGCAGCGCATCGTCGTGCGAGAAGCGCGCGAGCGCGACTTCGAGAATCGGTGCAAGGCGTTCGGCCGACAGCCCTTCGACGAGATACGCGCTGACGCCCGCGCCGACCGCCGCGCGGATCAGCGACTGGTTGGCGTCGTGGCTGAACATCAGCACGGGGCGCGGCGCGGTCGCATGCATGACCGCGAGCTGCTCGAGCGTGTCGCGCGACGGCGAATCGGTATCGATGATCACGACGTCGGGATGCTGCTCCTCGACGGCGGCCGGCAGGCGCGCGGGCGTCGCGACGTCGTTCAGCATGTCGTAGCCGAGCTGCGCAAGCGCGTCGCCGAGCTCGCCGATCGGCTTGTCGGTATCGGTGACGAGCAGCACGCGCAGGCGGGGGGAGGAAGCGGGCGCACTCATGATGCGAACGGCGGCGGCGAAATCGTGGCGCGATGCGCGGATCGGAGGCGGCCCCGCGCGCACGTCGTGCCGGTGCCGCGCGCGGCGACCCGGCAGCCGGTGCGAACGGCGCCGCTGTTTTCATGACAGGTGGGCGGCCGGTGCCGCGTGGTGTCGCGCATGCTACGCGGCCCGGGAGAAGGCCGTGTCGATCGCGGCCCCGGCTGTGCCCGCGTCCGGCACCTCCGCCACGGCCGTTTCGCCGACTGCGCCGCCGACGAGGATCACGGCCGGACTGCCGAGCCGTGCTGCGTCGATGCCGTGCGCGAGATCGCCGAGCGTGCCGGTCCAGCGGCGTTCGTCGGGCGTGCCGGCCCATTGCACGGCCGCGGCCGGCGTCGATGCCGGCAGCACGGCGAGCAGGCCGGCGGCGATGCTGTCGACGCGGCTCATGCCCATGTAGATCGCGAGCGTGGTGCCGGTCGCGGCGAGACGCGACCAGTCGGGTTCGCCGTGGTCCTGACGATGGGCGGTGACGAACGTGACGCCGTGGCAATGCGCGCGGTGCGTGAGCGAGATGCCGAGGCTCGCGGCGGCGGCGAACCCCGACGAGATGCCGTTGACGATCTCGACCGGAATCGCGGCGGCGCGCAGCGTCGCGAGTTCTTCGCCGGCGCGCCCGAACAGCAGCGCCTCGCCGCCTTTCACGCGCACCACGTGCGCGCCGCGCAGTGCGTAACGGCGCATCAGCTTCTCGATGAATGCCTGCGGCGTGGAGCGGCAACCGCCGCGCTTGCCGACACGGATGACGCGCGCCTGCGGCGCGAGTTCGACGATGCCGGGCGCGACGAGATCGTCGAGCAGCAGCACGTCGGCAGCGGCCAGCGCTTTCACGGCCTTGAGTGTGAGGAGATCGGGATCGCCGGGGCCGGCGCCCAGCAGGGTGACTTTGCCTGTCGTCATGTCGTGTTCCAGTGCCGCCTGCATGCGGCGGCCGATAGCGCGTTGTTGCGCGGCGGCGGCGGGCGGTCGACGTATCGGCATCCGGCCGTGCCGCGCACGGGAGGACGCCGTTGTCCTGGGCGGCCCGCCTGCACGACGGGCCCGGTTTTGAGGGGACTGCCCACCGGCGCCGTTGCCGGTGTCATGCAGCGGGTTCAGCAATATCCGGGCCAACCGGTATCGCCCGTCGCGCCCGCGCGGCGGGAACGGCGCGCACCGCGCCGCGCGACGGCCACGTGCGGGCGAAATGCGGGCCGAGTATGGGCCGAATACGGGCCGAATACGGGCCAATTGCGGGCCAAGTACGGCCCCCGTGCCCGCCGGCGGCCGCCGCGCGCCGGCAGCCGCAATGCCGCATCGGCGTGCATCGTGCCCCGCCCGTGCGCACCGCGATGTCGCACGGCGACAGTGCTGCATCGCACCACATCTGTGCCTCGCTGCATCACCACGCATCGCGTGCCGGATGTCGCCGCGCGCCGCACGACGCCGGACGAGCCTTGCGCGGCGGGGCTGCAGGCCCGATTCGCGGCGACATGGCACGGCGTTTGCGTAAGCCGGTTCGGGCGAATCAATGGCGATTCGTCCGGCAGTATCGATTACAGACGCGCCCGGCAACGGGCTTCATGGGCAACGGCGTCCTACGCATCGGGTCTCGACGAGACCGGGTGCGCAGGACGCCGTTTTTCGTTTGGCGGATGACATGACCGACAAAGCTACCCGTATCGATCTCTTCAGCCTCCGCACCGCGCCGATGCGCGCGTTCCACCTGACGTGGATGGCGTTCTTCGTGTGCTTCTTCGCGTGGTTCGCGTGCGCGCCGCTGATGCCGCTGATCGCACGCGAATTTCATCTGACGGCGGCGCAGGTCGCCAACATCAACATCGCGGCCGTGGCCGCGACGATCGCCGTGCGGCTGCTGGTCGGCCCGCTGTGCGACCGCTTCGGCCCGCGCCGCGTGTACGTCGGCCTGCTGCTGCTCGGCGCGATCCCCGTGTTCGCGGTGTCGTTCACGCACGACTACCTGTCGTTCCTGATCTGCCGGCTCGGCATCGGCGCGATCGGCGCGGGCTTCGTGATCACGCAGTACCACACGTCGGTGATGTTCGCGCCGAACGTCGTCGGCACCGCGAACGCGACGACGGCCGGCTGGGGCAATGCCGGCGCGGGCGCGACGCAGGCGCTGATGCCGCTGCTCGTCGCCGCCGGCCTGATGCTCGGCTTCGGCGAGGATTCGTCGTGGCGTATCGCGCTGGTCGTGCCGGGCGTCGCGATGCTCGCGATGGCCTGGGCGTACTGGCGCTTCACGCAGGATTGCCCGCAAGGCGACTTCGTCGCGCTGCGCAAGGAAGGCGTGACGGTCGACAGCGGCAAGAAGGGCGGCTGGGCGAGCTTCTTCGCGGCCTGCGGCAACTATCGCGTGTGGATGCTGTTCATCACGTACGGCGCGTGCTTCGGCGTCGAGGTGTTCATCCACAACATCGCCGCGCTGTACTACGTCGATCACTTCAGCCTGTCGCTGAAGGACGCCGGTTTCGCGGTCGGCATGTTCGGGCTGCTCGCCCTGTTCGCCCGTGCGCTCGGCGGCTGGCTGTCCGACAAGGTCGCCGCGCGCCGCAGCCTCGACGTGCGCGCGATGCTGCTGTGCGCGCTGATCGTCGGCGAAGGGCTCGGGCTGATCTGGTTCTCGCATGCGCAAAGCGTCGGCGTCGCACTCGTCGCGATGCTCGCGTTCGGCCTCTTCACGCACATGGCGTGCGGCGCGACCTACGCGCTGGTGCCCTTCATCGACCGCAAGGCACTCGGCGGCGTCGCGGGGATCGTCGGCGCGGGCGGCAACGTCGGCGCGGTCGCCGCGAGCTTCCTGCTCAAAGGCGTCGGCGACGTGCAGCACACGCTCGGCCTGCTCGGCCTTGCCGTCACCGCGACCGCGCTGTGCGCGATGGCCGTGCGCTTCAGCGAAGAACACAAGGCGCGCGAAGCCGAGCTGCGCGACCGCGCGCTGGCTGCCGGCAGCGTCGCGAACTGATCGACCGAGGGAAACGTCATCATGAAACTCATCGTCATCGGCCACGGGATGGTCGGCCACAAGCTCCTCGAATGCGTCGCGGCGGAAGCGGGCGCGTCGGCGGCGCTGCAGGTCACCGTGCTC
This sequence comes from Burkholderia sp. ZZQ-2, assembly GCF_050768715.1. NCBI lineage: Bacteria > Pseudomonadati > Pseudomonadota > Betaproteobacteria > Burkholderiales > Burkholderiaceae > Burkholderia > Burkholderia sp. ZZQ-2. Next base: position 13,542 of record NZ_LDVA01000331.1, read on the forward strand.
GGCGAGGAGCCGCGCCCGGCCTACGACCGCGTGCACCTGTCCGAATTCTTCGCGGGCAAGTCGGCGGACGACCTGTCGCTCGTCGAACCCGGCTTCTTCGAGCGTCATCCGCAGTTCGACCTGCGCCTGAACGCGCGCGTCGCGTCGATCGACCGCGACGCGCATACGGTCACGCTCGCGTCCGGGGAAACGCTCGCGTACGACAAGCTGGTGCTGGCGACGGGCTCGCGCCCGTTCGTGCCGCCGATGCCGGGGCACGATCGCGCGGGCTGCTTCGTGTACCGGACGATCGAGGATCTCGAGGCGATGCAGGCGTGCGGCACGCACGCGAAGCGCGGCGTCGTGGTCGGCGGCGGGCTGCTCGGCCTCGAATGCGCGAAGGCGCTGCGCGACATGGGGCTCGACACGCACGTCGTCGAATTCGCGCCGCGGCTGATGGCCGTGCAGGTCGACGACGGCGGCGGCCGGATGCTGCGCGCGAAGATCGAGGCGCTCGGCGTGACCGTGCATACGGGCAAGAACACGCTCGAGATCGTCGACGGCGAAGAGGGCACGCACCGGATGGCGTTCGCCGACGGCTCCCATCTCGACGCCGACATGATCGTGTTTTCGGCCGGCATTCGCGCACGCGACGAACTGGCGCGTGCGTGCGGCCTGGAAATCGGCCCGCGCGGCGGCGTCGCGATCGACGACGCATGCCGCACGAGCGACGCCGACATCTACGCGATCGGCGAATGCGCGGCCTGGAACGGCATGGTGTACGGCCTCGTCGCCCCCGGCTACGACATGGCGCGCGTGGTCGCGAAGCAGCTGGGCGGCGACACGAACGACGCACCTGCGTTCGCGGGCGCCGACATGAGCACGAAGCTGAAGCTGATGGGTGTCGACGTCGCGAGCATCGGCGACGCGCACGGCACGACGGCCGGCAGCCGCACCTACCAGTACGCGGACGAGCGTCGCCAGGTCTACAAGAAGCTCGTCGTGTCCGACTGCGGGAAGTTCCTGCACGGTGCGGTGATGGTCGGCGACGCGGCCGAATACGGCACGCTGCTGCAGATGATGCTGAACCGCATCGAGCTGCCCGAGTCGCCGGAATTCCTGATCCTGCCGTCGTCGGACGGCGTCGCGAAGCCGGCGCTCGGCGTCGACGCGCTGCCTGACGGCGCCCAGATCTGCTCGTGCAACAACGTGTCGAAGTCGCAGATCTGCACGGCGGTCGCCGGCGGCGCGACGAGCCTCGGCGCGCTGAAGTCGTGCACGGGCGCGGGCACGTCGTGCGGCGGCTGCGTGCCGCTCGTCACGCAGATCATGAAGGCCGAGATGAAGAAGCAGGGCCTCGTGGTCAACAACCATATCTGCGAGCACTTCCCGTATTCGCGCCAGGAGCTGTTCCACCTGATCCGCGTCGAGCGCATCACGACCTTCGACGCGCTGCTCGCGAAGCACGGCCATGGCCTCGGCTGCGACGTGTGCAAGCCGGCGGTGGCGGGCATCCTCGCGTCGTGCTTCAACGAATTTGTGCTGAAGAAGGAACACGCGGGGCTGCAGGATTCGAACGACTACTACCTCGCGAACATCCAGCGTGACGGCACGTATTCGGTCGTGCCGCGCATGCCGGGCGGCGAGGTCACGCCGGAAGGGCTGATCGCGGTCGGCCAGGTCGCGAAGAAGTACGGGCTCTACACGAAGATCACCGGCGGCCAGCGCGTCGACCTGTTCGGTGCGCGCGTCGAACAGCTGCCGTCGATCTGGGAGGAACTGATCGCGGCCGGTTTCGAATCGGGCCACGCATACGGCAAGGCGCTGCGCACCGTGAAGTCGTGTGTCGGCTCGACGTGGTGCCGTTACGGCGTCGACGATTCGGTCGGCCTCGCGATCGACCTCGAGAATCGCTACAAGGGGCTGCGCGCGCCGCACAAGATCAAGTTCGGCGTGTCCGGCTGCACGCGCGAGTGCGCGGAAGCGCAGGGCAAGGACGTCGGCATCATCGCGACCGAGAAGGGCTGGAACCTGTACGTGTGCGGCAACGGCGGGATGAAGCCGCGCCACGCGGAACTGCTCGCGTCCGACCTCGACCGCGCGACGCTGGTCCGCTACATCGACCGTTTGCTGATGTTCTACGTGCGCACGGCCGACCGGCTGCAGCGCACGAGCGTATGGCGCGACAACCTCGAAGGCGGCCTCGACTACCTGATCGACGTCGTCGTGCACGACCGGCTCGGGATCGGCGCCGAACTCGAAGCCGACATGCAGCACGTGGTCGACACCTACGAGTGCGAGTGGAAGCGGGCCGTCACCGATCCCGACACGCGCAGGCGCTTCCGTCACTTCGTGAACAGCGATGCGCCGGACACGACCATCGAATTCGTCGAGACGCGCGGCCAGATCCGGCCCGCGACGCCCGGCGAACGGGCGGGCGGCAAGCCCGTTTCGATTCCCGTCGTCGCCGAAGGCGTGACGCAAGCCGCAACCGAACCCTCCACCGTTTGACCCTGACCGACACCCGTGTCTTTTCCAAGGAGCCCATCATGAACGATCGTCTGCCGCCGTCCTGGACCCGCGTGTGCGCGCTCGACGACATCGTGCCGAACACCGGCGTGTGTGCGCTCGTCAACGGCGAGCAGGTCGCGGTCTTTCACGTCGCGCATGCCGAGGAAGGCGGCGTGTTCGCGATCGGCAACGTCGATCCCGTGTCGCAGGCGGCCGTGATGTCGCGCGGGCTGATCGGCAGCCTCGGCGAGCGCATCGTTGTCGCGTCGCCGCTGTACAAGCAGCATTTCGACCTGCGCACCGGCGAATGCCTGGAGGCGCCCGAGCAGTCGGTGAGCACGTATCCGTCGCGGGTCGAGGACGGCTTCGTGTGGATCGCGGCCTGACCGCCCCGGAGCGCGCATGACCGCCACCCCCATCAAGAGCGTGTGCCCGTACTGCGGCGTCGGTTGCGGGATGGTGCTGCACGTCGAGGAAGGCGAAGTCGTCAAGGTGTCCGGCGACGCCGACCATCCGGCCAACTTCGGGCGGCTATGTACGAAGGGCTCGTCGGCGCACGTCGCGCTGCGCCGCTCGGGGCGGCTGGACCGCGCGTTCGTGCGCCGCGCGCGCGAGGACGACCTCGTGCCGCTGCCGGCGCGCGACGCGATCGCCGACACCGCGCGCCGCCTGCGCGCGGTGCTCGATGCGCACGGGCCGGACGCGCTGTCGTTCTACGTGTCGGGGCAGATGTCGATCGAGGCGCAATACCTCGTCAACAAGCTCGCGAAGGGTTTCGTCGGCACCCACAACATCGAGTCGAACTCGCGCCTCTGCATGGCGAGCGCGAGCACCGGCTACAAGCAGTCGCTCGGCGCGGACGGCCCGCCCGGGTCGTACCAGGATTTCGATCGCGCGAACCTGTTCTTCGTGATCGGCGCGAACATGGCCGACTGCCATCCGATCCTGTTCCTGCGGATGATGGACCGCGTGAAGGCCGGCGCGAAGCTGATCGTCGTCGATCCGCGCCGCACCGGCACCGCCGACAAGGCCGACCTGTTCCTGCAGATCCGGCCGGGCACCGATCTCGCGCTGACCAACGGGCTGCTGCACCTGCTGCATGCGAACGGCCGCACCGACGGCGCGTTCATCGACGCGTACACCGAAGGCTGGGACGCGATGCCCGCGTTCCTCGCCGACTACACGCCCGGGCGCGTGGCTGAAATCACGGGGCTCGCGGAAGCCGACCTGCGCACGGCCGCGCAATGGATCGGCGACGCACAGGAATGGATGAGCTGCTGGACGATGGGGCTCAACCAGAGCACGCACGGCGTGTGGAACACCAACGCGATCTGCAACCTGCATCTCGCGACGGGCAGGATCTGCCGCGCCGGCAGCGGGCCGTTCTCGCTGACGGGCCAGCCGAACGCGATGGGCGGGCGCGAGATGGGCTACATGGGCCCCGGCCTGCCGGGCCAGCGCTCGGTGGCGTCCGACGGCGATCGCCGTTTCGTCGAGCAGCTGTGGCGCGTGCCGGCCGGCACGCTGCGCAAGGAAACCGGCAACGGCACCGTCGACCTGTTCGAGCGGATGGCGGCCGGCGACATCAAGGCATGCTGGATCATCTGCACGAACCCGGTCGCCACGGTGCCGAACCGGCAGAACGTGATCGCCGGATTGCAGGCCGCGGAACTCGTGATCGCACAGGACGCGTTCCTCGATACCGAGACCAACCGCTACGCGGACATCCTCCTGCCCGGCGCGCTGTGGGCCGAGGGCGACGGCGTGATGATCAACTCCGAGCGCAACATGACGCTGATGCGCGCGGCGGTCGCGCCGCCGGGCGACGCGCTGCCCGACTGGCGCATCGTCGCGGAAGTCGCGCGCGCGATGGGGTTCGGCGATGCGTTCGACTATGCGTCGGCGGCCGACGTGTTCGACGAGATCGTCCGCTTCTCGAATCCGGCGACGGGCTACGACCTGCGCGGCGCGAGCCATGCGGCGCTGCGCGACGGGCCCGTGCAGTGGCCGGTCGCGCCGGGCACCGCGCGCGAGCGGCACCCGATCCGCTACCTGAACGACGGCGTGAGCCAGCCGCTGCGCCCGGCCGCCGACGGCGACGACGCGCCGCGCATCGCGTTCCCGACGCCGTCGGGCAAGGCGCGCTTCTTCGCCCGGCCGCACGTCGATCCGGCCGAATTGCCCGACGACACGTTCCCGATCGTGCTGAACACGGGGCGGCTGCAGCATCAGTGGCACACGATGACCAAGACGGGCAAGGTCGCGATGCTGAACAAGCTGAACCCGCGCCCGTTCGTCGAGCTGCATCCGGACGACGCGAGCGCGCTCGGCATCGCCGCGAAGGACAGCGTCGAGATCCGCTCGGCGCGCGGCCGCGCGGTGCTGCCGGCCGTCGTGACCGAGCGCGTGCGGCGCGGCGACTGCTTCGCGCCGATGCACTGGAACGACGTGTACGGCGACGACCTGTGCATCAACGCGGTGACGAACGACGCGATCGATCCCGAATCGCAGCAACCCGAACTGAAATACTGCGCGGTCGCGCTGCGGCGCGTCGAGACCGCTGCGTTCGCGTCCGCCGACGACCGGACGGCGCAACCCGATGCCCGCGCCGACGACGCACGGCCCGCGTCGGCGACGGTGCAGGCGACTGCTTCACAGGAATCCGACATGGCAGACATCGACACTTTCGCGGCCGCGCTCGGCGTCGCCGACTTCGCGCCGCCGCCGTTGACGGACACCGAACGGCTGTATGTGGCCGGGTTCGTCAGCGGGCTGAAGGCAAGCGCCGGCCGGCGCGAGGGCGGCGTGCCGGTGCTGCCGGCCGGCGCGCCGCTCACGCCGCCGGTGCGGTTCTGGCTCGACGGGATGCTCGCGGGGTTGTTCAGCCGCTCGCTGCCGGCGAGCGTGCCAGGTGCCGCGGCCCCCGCGCTGCCGACCGATGCCGCCGCGTCCGGCGGCGTGCGGATCGTGCGCACGCGGCCGAAGGTCGTGCTGCTGTGGGCGTCGCAGACCGGCAACATCGAATCGTTGACCGAGGATTACGCGACGCAGCTGATGAACGCGGGCTTCGAGATCCGCACCGCGTGCATGTCCGACTATCCGGTGGCGTCGCTCGCCGGTGCGCAATACGTGCTGCTGATGACGAGCACGTTCGGCGACGGCGACGCGCCCGACAACGGCAGCGAGTTCTGGGAAGCGCTGCAGGCCGGCGGCGCTGCGCGCCTCGACGGCGTGCACTTCGCGGTGCTCGCGTTCGGCGACCGCAACTACGACCAGTTCTGCGGCCATGGCCGCCGGCTCGACGCGCGGCTCGCGGAACTCGGCGCGGCACGCCTGTGCGCGCGCGTCGATTGCGACGTCGAATTCCAGCGCGACGCCGACCAGTGGCTCGAACGCGTCGTCGCGCGGATCAAGGAGGCCGATGCCGCGCTGCACGCGGTGCCGTCCGGCGGCCTGGGCCCGTCGGGGCTCCTCCCGACGAAGGCGCATCCGGCGCCGTCGAAGCTCGTCGCGAACCTGCGGCTCAACCGTCCGGGCGCGGCGAAGGACACGCGCTACGTGTCGCTGTCGACCGAAGGCGCGAACCTCGAATACGAAACCGGCGACGCGCTCGGCGTGTGGCCGACCAACTGCCCGGAACTGGTCGACGAGCTGCTGTCCGTCACCGCGCTGAAGGCTGATGCACCCGTGTCGGTGGCGGGTGTCGGCGACGTGCGCCTCGGCGACGCACTCGCGCGTCATTTCGACATCACGCGCCCGCATCCGGACACGCTCGCGTTCATCGCGTCGCGCAGCGCGAACGGCGCGCTGAAGTCGCTGCTCGGCGACGACCGCAAGGGCGACCTGAAGCAATGGTTGTGGGGGCAACAACTTGCGGACGTGCTGCACGAGTTTCCGGTCGAGCTGTCGGGCAACGAACTCGTCGGGATGCTGAAGCGCATGCAGCCGCGTCTTTATTCGATCGCGTCGAGCCCGAGCGCGCACCCGGGCGAGATCCACCTGACCGTGTCGGCCGTGCGCTATCACAACGGCCGGCGCGCGCGCAAAGGTGTCGCGTCGACGTTCCTCGCCGATCGTGCGGACGACGGCCGCGTGCCGGTGTTCGTGCAGAAATCCGCGCATTTCCGGCCGCCGGTGAACGGCGACGTGCCGATCGTGATGGTCGGCCCGGGCACCGGCGTCGCGCCGTTCCGCGGTTTCCTGCACGAACGGCAGGCGCGCGGCGCGCGCGGGCGCAACTGGCTGTTCTTCGGCGAACAGCATGCGCAGACGGACTTCTACTACGGCGACGAGCTGGGCGCGATGCGCGACAGCGGTTTTCTGACGCGGCTCGACCTCGCGTTCTCGCGCGACCAGGCCGACAAGATCTACGTGCAGGACCGGATGCGCGAGCAGGGCGCCGAGCTGTTCGCGTGGCTGGAGGAAGGCGCGCACTTCTACGTGTGCGGCGACGCCGCGCGGATGGCGAAGGACGTCGATGCCGCGCTGAAGGCCGTCATCGCCGAGCACGGCGGCATGTCGGACGAAGCCGCGAGCGACTACGTCGCGCGGCTCGCGAAGGCGCGCCGTTACATGCGGGACGTGTACTGACCGCGAGCGGTACAGTGCGGCGCGACGCGGCCCGCCGGTTTGCGGGCCCGGCGCCGGGCGATGCGTCGGCCTGCGACGAGCCGCGCCGGGCCGTCGGGGAGGCCGTCGACGGCGAACGTCGCACGCGACAGGCCGGGCAACGGGCACGGCGTTCCTGCATGGCATGAACCGCCGGCCGCCGCCGGTTTGCGTTACTGCTGACGCTCCCACGCGCGCGCCTGTTCGGCACGGACGAACGTTTCCGACGACCGCGGCAGCAGGTTGCGGAACGCGCCGCCGTCGCTGTCGATCACGTCGACCATCTTCGCGATCATCTCTTCCGGATCGTGCTGTTCGAGCGGGAACGTCAGCCGCTCGGGCGTCACCGTGTGGACGGCCGGATCGTGCCAGCGCCGCGTCGTTTCCATCATCCGGTCGTTGAAACCCGTGCTGTACGGGCCGGGGTTCACGACCGCGACACGGATTCCGTGCGGCGCCAGCTCCGCATGCATCGCCTCCGCGATCGATTCGACCGCGTGCTTCGACGCGCAATAGGCGCCCGTGAACGGCCCGGTGATCAGGCCCGCGATCGACGACACGAACACGATCTTGCCGTGCCGGCGCGCGAGCATCCCACGCGCGACGTGCTGCGTGAGTTCGAGCGGCCCGAACACGTTGACGTCGAACAGGTCGCGGACGATCCCGACCGGCAGGTCGACGAGCGCGCCGGCTTCGCCGACGCCCGCGTTGTTCACGAGCACGTCGACGCCCAGCTCGGCCGCGCGGGCGCGATCGTCGGCCGACGTGACATCGAGCTTGATGGCGCGCAGCGTGGTGCCGCGTTGCGCGGCGGCGTCCGTCAGTGCGTCGATCTCGACGGTGACGCGCACGCCGGCCGTCACGTCGTGGCCGCGTTCGGCGAGCCGCAGCGCCACTTCACGGCCGAAGCCGGTGCCTGCGCCGGTAATGAGGATGCGTTTCCGTGCCATGTTGCTTACCTTGTGGTGGGAAGGGTTGCCTGAAAACGGTCGCGGCCGTGCCGGGCGATCGCGGTGTCTTCGTCGACGCTGCCGCCCGATACGCCGATTGCGCCGACGCAGCGTCCGCTGCCGTCGACGAGCGGTTCGCCGCCGCCGAACGTGACGAGCCCGCAGTGGCTGTGCTCGATTCCGCGCAGCGGCCCGTCGCCCGACATCGCACCGAGCGCGCCGGTCGATATGCGGAAGCGGACCGCCGTCAGCGCCTTGCGCTGCGCGAGATCGATCGCGCCGAGGAAGCAGTCGTCGGTGCGCGCGAACGCGAGCAGGTTCGCGCCGGCATCGACGATTGCGATGGCGACGCCGGCGACCTGCAGCGACGCGGCATGCGCGAGTGCTGCGTCGATCGTACGGCGGGCGGCTGCGAGCGGCAGCGCGGCGGTGAGCGGGTCCATGCGAAGCTCCAGTGGGACGACAGGCCTCAGTGTAGGCAGGTGCGGTATATGGGAGAATCCGCATTCCGCTCGAAAGAGTTTCAAGTTTTTCTAATGATGAGCCGACGCGATCCGATGGCCGGGCTGCACGTGTTCATGACGGTCGCGACGGCCGGCAACTTCACGCGGGCGGCTGCCGCGCTCGGCCTGACGCCGGCTGCCGTCAGCCTCGCGATCGGGCAGCTCGAGGGCGAGCTGAACGTGAAGCTGTTCAATCGCAGCACGCGCGGCGTGAGCCTGACGGAGGCCGGGCAGCACTACTGGCGGCAGACCGAGCCCGCGTACCGGCAGGTCGTGCATGCGCGCGACGCGCTGAGGGATGCGCGCAGCGAGCCGAGCGGCGTGTTGCGCGTCACCGCGCTGCCGCTGGCGCGCACGCTCGTGATCGCGCCGGTGCTGGCCGTATTCCGCGAGCGTTATCCGAAAGTGCGGCTCGAGATCCGTTATGAGAACGAACTCGTCGACATCGCGAAGGACGGGTTCGATGCGGGGATTCGCCTTGCCGACCGGCTGCAGCCGGGGACGATCGGCGTGCGGATCGCGCCGGCGCTTTCGTGCGCGCTGGTCGCGTCGCCCGGTTATCTGGCGCGGTACGGCACGCCGGCGTCGATCGCGGCGCTCGAACGTCATGCATGTATCCGCTTCCGGTTTTCGGAGAGCGGGCGGCTGCACAAATGGCTGCTGCACGACGGGCGCCGCGATGTCGATCTCGATCCGGAAGGCGTATTCGTGACGAACGATGCCGATGCGGTGATCGACGCGGCGCGTGCCGGTGTCGGGATCGCGTTTGCGTTCATGCGCGAGCGCATCGAACAGGACTTGCGCGACGGCACGCTCGTCGAGGTGTTGCCGGGCGCGTGCCGGACGCTGCCGCCGATGTGGCTGTATTACGTGAATCGCAAGCACGTGCCGGCGAAGCTGCGCGCGTTCATCGACGTGCTGCGGGAGCGCGACGGCGCAAGCGCGGCGTAAGCGTTGCGCCGGCTGCCTGCGGCGATTTGCCCGGCAGCGCATGATGGCGGCTCCAGCCACGAAACGATGGAGTCGCGTCATGACGGTATCTCTTCATTTTCCGGTTCGTACTTTGGCCATTGCCGCGGCGCTGGTGGCGGCCGTGACCTGCAGCGCGCCGGCCATCGGCCAGACATCGACCGTACCCGCTGGTTCGGCTGCGGCGACGCCCGACAATGCGGTGCTGCTCACCGTCTTCCTGAAACACGATCAGTCGCGTCCGCTCGCCGAGCTGAACGCGCAATTGGCGAAGCAGGGGTTCTACAAGGCGTTTCCGCCGCCGGGCGTCGAAGTGGTGAGCTGGACCGTGACGATGGGGATCGGGCAGATCGTCGTGTTGCGGTTGCCGGCATCGCGGGTGCGCGAGGTCAATCGGGTGCTCGAAGACACGGCGTGGGGTGCGTATCGGACGGAGTTCTATCCGACTTACGACTACAAGGCGATCGGGTTGGGGGAGCATGAACGGGCGAAGTGAGGTTGCGCGCACGTGCTGCATGGTCCCGTAAGAATGCAAGCAGAGGCCGAATAGCCCGATGAGGCTATTTGCCGGCAACATATCTTGACTGTTTCCCGATTATCGATATGCAGTGCCGTATTGGACGGATTCTTGTCAGTGGCGAGGTAAATTGCGAACCAATACTGGAGAATTTGATTTAATCACCATTCAAATGGGGTGAATTAATATGAGATAGTGCAGGGATAAGAAATATCCTAAAAGTGCATTACTCCAAATCCTTAAAATACTTGTCAATTGTTGACATTCGTCCTATGGTTTGCTGACGATTGCTTTGCTACTGTTCATCGGTCTGAAAGAAATCAAACAAAGAGCGATGAACTAAAAGGCCTACCGCCTGGTGTATTCCAGACTCTTGGGAATGGCGGTGGCCGTCGAAGAGACGGCTACTGCTTCGGGGAAAACAGCTTCCGGCGAGCGCCGTGCCGGCCGGAGTGCGCTCGGCGGTTCGGGCTGGCTGATCGCGGCCGCATCGCTGGCCGGCGCGCCTTCGCACGCACGGCGCAGATTGTGACGACGCCGGACGCGCCCACCCACGTGACCCGGACGCAGAACGGCTTACCGCAGGTGACTATCGCCAGGCTGATTCAGGGACAACTTGAGCAGAGCTTTCTCACGGTGTCGTCGAGCTCCGCTTGGGAGCTGAGGAGGTCGATTAATGAGAGGTTGATTGTTGCTAGAGGGGGGGATTTCCTATGTTGCAACCAATGACGTGTGGATTTCTTTGGATACTCTATTCCAGAGCATGAGGAAGATATCGGTGCTAGATCGCGATCTTTTTTGATGTGCGTCATGCTGGAATTGGTTGGATCGGTCTGGGTGGGGATGAATGTTGGGTGTGGTTTTTGGTTTTTTACTGATTTGGTTTTTTGATGTGTCTGGGTCTGGTGATGGTATGAGTAAATTCGGAAAGGTAGATCGGGAATTATCATGAGAGAATTCTCGGAAATTGATTACCAGAGGCAACTTATCGTATCTGGAATTGATGATTTTTCTCCTAATGCTGCGCTTCCCCATGTGTTTGGTGGCCAGTTCGGTTCGAGTCCTGAGAAATGGCGGGCGGCTGTTGTTGAGTTCCTGTGTATTAACGTTCGGGTGGGTTTGCTGGAGTGTGTGAACCGAAAGGAGATGTCGGGTGAAAATGGTGAGGTTTTGTTGCGGAGGTTGCTGAGTTTTGGTGATAAAGAAAGAAGCATGGATGTTGAATTGGTATGGAGCATTTTATATTTCAGTTCGACTCCAAAGATGGATGGAATATTGCAGTCGTTGGGTTTGAATTCTTGGGATGCACTCAATCAAGGCGTGAGTCGGCAGTTTTTTGAGATTTTGAGGGGGTTATATTTTAGGGTTTGAGTGGTTGGTGTGGTGATGTGTAGTGTCTGTTGTGACGTTCGGCTTCCAGCTGACGGCGCAGTTTTGACGGCGCCGGCTATGTGAAGGAAAGCTGGCGTAGCCCGCCAAGTGGGGAATGGGCTGCATCGATCAAGAGGGCATGCGGCATCAATAATTAGCAATATTTAATAAAAAAGAGAGAAGCAAATGAAAATGAATCGACTGTATGCGGCAACCGTGATCGGAGCGGCGGTATTGCTGGCGGGATGTGGCGGTGGAGATGGTGACGGTAGCGGTGCCAAGGCAACCGGTAACACCAGTAACAGCAACAACGGCTCGACCGGTTCGGCGACCGATACCACGTCGACCGATCAAACCGCCACATTCAAGTGTCCGAGTGGCTACAAGTCGATACAGGTGACGAAGAGCACGATCCCGAATGCAACGATGACGCTCGTGACCGACGATGGCGTGGCGACGTATACGTTCAAGACGCCGCAGGACGGCGTGGTTCGTGACGGGACGGTGTGTCTGGGCAAGCCCGATCCGGTTCCCGCAGGCGTTCAGGCCGATGTGATCTACGAGATCAAGACGTATGGCGGTTTCTACGAAATGTCCGACCGGAAACTGACCCTGAACTTCACGTCGAACCTCATTCCCGATCCGTCCCCGCCGGTGATCGAGCTGGCGGACGTATCGAGCGGGACGGTCACGTACAAGCCGGCTATTCAGGGGAGCCTCATTTCAACTCCGCCGAATTTCAGCCTGAGTGTCTATCCGAACGCTCCCGGTTTGTATGTGGTGCGCCTGAAACGATAAGCACCGTGCCCGGCCATGGCGAGCGTCCCGTGTCGTCAGACCGACGACTTGGCGCGTTGAGCCGCGGCAGTCATGGCGAGCACTGCTTCTTTGATATCGGGTCGCCCAGGCATCCTTGCACGTTTGGGCGGCGAAGGGCCAGCAAGATATGACAAGCTGGCCGAAAGCATTTGACCCCATTCAAAGAAGCCCGCCCGGCCTTGCGAATTCGTGCTCGTCGCGGCGCTCCGCCCGGCAGATTTCTCCCAAATGCATCACAAGTCATTCATCCGATGAAAAATCCCCGCCGGTTCCCGGTATGATGCGCACCTTGCGTTTGTCGAACGCCCTATTTTTGATGCAATTTTGATGGGCGAGGCCCCACAAAACCGCACAATCCGAAGCTGAAAGATTCTGTAATATAAATTCCGTATACTCGTAAGTTCTGATCCAGGCGCCGCCTGCCATTTCTTCGGCCGACCGCCCACGCAGAACAACCAGATACGTCGCCGCCTGGCCGTCTTGCGCCGCGACACGCTATGCACCACCACTGAACATCTATGTCTTCCCGCCACTCTGGTTCGCCCGGCCGCGCCGCGGCGGTGATCGCCCGTGTCCGGGCGCTGATCCGCAACGAGCGTGTGCTGTCGCCGCTGCTCGCGCTCGGCATCGGCCTGCTGCTGATCGTGGTTTTCCAGCACCTGTCGGAATCCGTCGACTACCGGTCGGTGATCCGCGAGTTGCGTCACATGTCCGTCGGCGAGTGGGGCGCATCGCTGGCCGCGACGGCCCTCAGTTATCTCGCGCTCGTCGCCCGCGATGCGGTCGGCCTGCGTTATGTCGCCGCGAAGGTGCCGCGCGTCGCGTTGTGGATCGGCGCGATCGCCGGGTCCGCGCTCGGTAACGCGACCGGCTTCGGCGCACTGACGGGCGGCGCGGTCCGCGCACGCGTGTACGGCGTGTCGGGCGTCACGCCCGCGCAGATCGGCCGGATGACGGTGTTCACGAGCGGCACGCTGGCGCTCGCCATGGTGTTGATGACGGCGGTCGGCATGGTCTGCGTGCCGGAGGCGCTCGCCGCGATGCTGCACGTCGCGCCCGGCGTGCTGACGTGGGGCGGCGCCGCGCTGCTCGTGATACTGGCCGCGATCGTCGCGATGTGCGGCAGAACGGCGCGCCCGGTCGTCACGCGTTTCAAGTGGCTGTCGTTCGACGTGCCGGCGCGGCGCGATCTCGTCGCGCAGGTCGTCTATGCGATCCTCGACGTGGTCGCCGCGGGCCTGACGCTGTGGGTGCTGCTGCCGGCCGCGCCGGTCGGCTTCCCGACCTTCATCACGGTGTATGCGGCCGCGCTGCTGCTCGGGATGATCGGCCATACGCCGGGCGGGATCGGCGTGTTCGAAGCCGCGATGGTCTTCACGCTCGGTCGCGAAGTGCCCCCGCACGCGATGGTCGCCGCGCTCATCGCGTATCGCGCAATCTACTTCGGCGTGCCGCTCGTGCTGTCGGCCGGCCTGCTGGCCGGTTTCGAGGGCCGCGCGCTGCGCCGCCGGCTCGTCACGCGGCAGGCCGTGCGCGTGTCGCAGCTCGCGCCGGTGTTCCTGAGCCTCGTGACGTTCGCGGTCGGTAGCATGCTGGTGATCTCGAGCGCGACGCCCGCGTTCTGGCACCGGATCGCGATCCTGCGCCACCTCGTGCCGCTGTGGGTGCTTGAAGGCTCGCAGGTGATTTGCAGCGTGCTCGGCGTCGCGCTGCTGTTCGTCGCGCGCGGGCTGCTGCGCCGCCTCGACGGTGCGTGGTGGATGACCTTCGCGCTGACGCTCGCAAGCCTCGCGCTGTCGCTCGCGAAAGGCCTCGCGTTCGTCGAGGCCGGCGTGCTCGGCACGCTGCTGGTGCTGCTGCTCGTCAGCCGCCGCCGTTTCAACCGCCATTCGTCGCTGCTCGCGGAGCGCTTCACGGTGAGCTGGTTCGTGTCGGTGGCGATGGTGCTGATGCTGGCCGTGTGGGTGCTGTTCTTCGCGTTCCGCGACGTGCCGTACACGCGCGAGCTGTGGTCGCATTTCTCGTTCGACGCGCGTGCGCCGCGTGCGCTGCGCGCGACGCTCGCAGCCGGCGTGTTCGTCGCGCTGTTCGCGCTGTGGCAACTGCTGCGCCCGGCGCCCGGCCGTTTCGTGAAGCCCGCGGCGCAGGACCTGTCGGATGCCGAACGGATCATCCGCGCGCAGGAATGCAGCGATGCGGGCCTCGCGCTGATGGGCGACAAGTCGTTCCTGTTCTCCGAATCGCGCCAGGCGTTCCTGATGTACGCGAAGTACGGCCGCACGTGGGCCGCGCTGCACGACCCGGTCGGGCCGCGCGAGGAATGGCCTGCGCTGATCGGCAAGTTCATCGCGCTCGCGCACGCGCACAGCGGTCGTGCGGCGTTCTACCAGGTGCGCGCCAACGCGCTGCCGCTGTATCTCGACGCGGGGCTCACGCTGATGAAGCTCGGCGAGGAAGCGCATATCGCGCTCGACCAGTTCGACCTGAAGGGTTCGAACCGGTCGCACCTGCGCTACGCGCTGCGCCGCGGCGACAAGGATGCGCTGACGGTCGAGGTGATCGCACCGCCGGACGTGCCGGCCACGCTGCCGGCCTTGCGCGACATCTCCGATGGCTGGCTCGACAGCCGCGACGCGCGTGAGAAGAGCTTCTCGGTGGCGGCGTTCCACGACGGCTATCTGGCGACGCAGTCGGTGATGCTCGTGCGGCAGGCCGACAAGCCGATCGCATTCGTCACGTTCATGACGACCGACCTCAACACCGAGGCGACGGTCGGCGTGATGCGGCACCTGCCGGACGCATCGCCGTACGCGATGGAATATCTGTTTACGCAGCTCGCGCTGCATCTGAAGGAAGCGGGCTTCCGCAAGCTGAGCCTGGGCATCGCGCCGTTCTCGGGGATGGGGGCGGCGAAGATGCCGTCGCCGTGGCACCGGGTCGGCCTGATGGTCTGGCGCTTCGGCGGCCGCTTCTACAACTTCCGCGGCTTGCGCGCATTCAAGAGCAAGTTCGAACCGCACTGGGAGCCGCGTTATCTCGCGGCCTCGGGCTCGGTCGGCGTGTTCGTCACGCTCGCGGACCTGTCATTGCTGGCTGGAGGTCGGCGTTCATGATGTTGAAGAAGGGAATCGCGCGGGCGGCAGCCGCCTGCGCGGGAATGATGCTGGCCGGCGCCGCGTGCGCCACGCAGCCGGCCGCGGTGAAGGCCGAAACCGTATCGGGCGGCCGCTACGGGCCCGTGACCGTGACCAAGCCCGGCGGGCCGCTGCGCGGCTTCGTCGTGCTGTTCTCGCGCGAGGCCGGCTGGAGCGCGGCCGACCAGCAGGCCGCCGATGCGCTCGCGAAAGCCGGTGCGATGACGGTCGGCGTCGATTCGGAGCGTTACGCGACGAATCTCGCCGCGAAGCAGGAGACCTGCCACCACCTCGACGGCGACGCCGAAGCGGTCAGCCACCAGCTCGAACGCCTCGCGCAATCGTCGCGCTATTTCACGCCGATCGTCGCGGGCGTGGGCCAGGGCGGCGCGATCGCGAAGCAGATCCTGTCGATGGCGCCGGAGAACACGATCGCCGGCGTCGTATCGGTCGGTCCGGCGGCCAGGCTCGATCCGCGCTTCAAGCCGTGCCCGCCCGATCCGACGATCGTGCGCCGCGCGATGCCGGGTTTCGTCGAAACGGCGGCCGCGGGCGATTCCGCGAAGCTCGTGTCGCTCGTCACGTCGCACCTGCGGGACACCACCAGCAGCGACGAACTCGACGTGTCGGATCTGCCGCTCGTCGAGCTGCCGGCCAAGGGCGGCAACGGCCAGCTCGCGATCGTGATCTCGGGCGACGGCGGCTGGCGGGATCTCGACAAGACGATCGCCGAGGCGCTGCAGCGCGACGGCGTGTCGGTGGTCGGCATCGACAGCCTGCGCTATTTCTGGAGCGAGAAGCCGCCGGCGCAGGTGAGCCGCGATCTCGCGCGCGTGATGCGCACCTACATGGCGCGCTGGCACGCGAATCGCGTGGCGCTGGTCGGCTACTCGTTCGGTGCCGACGTGATGCCGTTCGCGTACAACCGGCTGCCGGCCGACCTGCGCGACAAGGTCGCCGTGATGTCGCTGCTCGGCTTCGCGCCGGCCGCCGATTTCCAGATCCGCGTGACGGGCTGGCTCGGCATGCCCGCGAGCGACAAGGCGCTGAAGGTCGCGCCGGAAATCGCGAAGGTGCCGCCGCAGCTCGTGCAGTGCTTCTATGGCGCGGAGGAGAAGGACACGATGTGTCCGGCGCTCGTGAATACGGGCGCCGACGTGATCAAGACGCAGGGCGATCACCACTTCGGCCGCGACTACATCGCGCTCGAGAAGAAGATTCTCGGCGCGTTCGGCAAGCCGGTGGCGGCGCGCTGAACGCCGGCGCCCGCTTCGCGGCGGGCGCCGGCCGGACCTTTCCGGTTCTTCGTACGGGCGGCCAGCGTGCCGCCCGTTTCATTTTGCGGCGGGCGTTGCCGCGTTCTGCTGCGGCATCGCCGTTCTCGCATCGCGCTGATAGAAGCCCGGGAACCGGTCGAGCTGCCGCCGCGCGGCCGTGATGTCCGTGCCGTCGCCGAGCACCGCGCTCGAAAACCCGGTGCGCTCCATCAGCAGCAACTGGTCGACCAGCACGTCGCCGGTCGCGCGCAGGTCGCCGGCGAAGCCGTAGCGCTTGCGCAGCAGGTAGGCCTGGCTGTACGCACGGCCGTCGGTGAACGACGGAAACTGCAGGTCGATGCGCGCGGCCAGTGCGATTTGCGCGGCAAGCGGCGGCAGTTCCTCGTCGTTGCCGATCGTCAGCGTCGCGGCGTCGTGCCGCTGCGTATCGGCGGCATGTTCGACCGGCGTCAGCAGCCGGATGCGTTCGGTCGGGTGTTCTGGCTTCATGCGGGCTCCACCTGATGGCGCGCGTTGTTCGCCGCGGCCTTGAAGGGTTCCGTGCCGATGCGGCGGACGGTGTCGATGAACCGTTCGCTGCGGCCGTCGCTGTCGATCCGCGCGTCGAGGTACGCGTTGACGATCGCTTCGACGACATCGACGATCTCGTCCGCCGAAAACGACGGGCCGATCACCTTGCCCGGCCGCGCCGGGCCGCTTGCGGTCGAGCCGTCCGAGCCGCCGAGCGTGACCTGGTACCACTCGGCGCCGTCCTTGTCGACGCCGAGGATGCCGAGGTGGCCGCTGTGATGATGGCCGCACGAGTTGATGCAGCCGCTGATGTGCAGGTCGATGTCGCCGACGTCGTGCAGCATGTCGAGATCCTGGAAGCGCTCGGCGATCGCGTCGGCGATCGGGATCGAGCGTGCGTTCGCCAGCGCGCAGAAGTCACCGCCGGGGCACGCGATCATGTCCGTCAGGAGTCCGACGTTCGCGCTGGCAAGCCCGATCGCGCGGGCGTTTTCCCACAGCGGGAACAGGTCGTCGACATGCACCCACGGCAGCACGACGTTTTGCGTGTGCGTGACGCGCGCCTCGCCGGCCGAGAAGCGGTCGGCGAGATCGGCGAGCGCATCGAGCTGGTCCGGCGATGCGTCGCCCGGTGCCTGCAGGCGGCGCTTGAACGACAGCGTGACGATGCGCAGCGCCGGGTCGCGGTGATCGGCGACATTGCGTGCGAGCCAGCGCGCGAAGGCCGGATGGTGTGCCGCCTGGGCCGATACGCGCAGGTTCGCGTCGCGCGGGCTGACCGTGCGCGGCTTGAGGCACGGCGCGACGAACGACGCGGCGACGCGGTCGAACTCGACCTGGGCGATCGTGTGCAGCCCGCCGTCGTGTTCGACGATCTGGCGGAACTCTTCCTCGACGTCGTCGATGTAGCGTTGCCCCTCGGTCTTCACGAGGATCTTGATGCGCGCCTTGTACTTGTTGTCGCGCCGTCCGTAGCGGTTGTACACGCGGACGATCGCCTCGATGTAGTTCATCACGTGCTGCCAGGGCAGGAACGCGCGCAGCAGCGTCGCGATCGTCGGCGTACGGCCCATCCCGCCGCCCACGCTCACGCGAAAGCCGAGTGCGCCCGTATCGTCGCGCACGAGCTTGAGGCCGACGTCGTGCCAGTCGGTCGCGGCGCGATCCTCGGCCGCCCCGGTGATCGCGATCTTGAACTTGCGCGGCAGGAACGCGAATTCGGGGTGCAGCGTCGTCCACTGGCGCATCACCTCGGCGAACGGGCGCGGATCGGCGATCTCGTCCGGCGCGACGCCGGCGCGCTCGTCGCACGAAATATTGCGGATGCAGTTGCCGCTCGTCTGGATGCCGTGCATGTCGACGGTCGCGAGCAGGTCCATCACGTCGGCGGCCCTGGCGAGCGGAATCCAGTTGAACTGCACGTTGGTGCGCGTCGTGAAATGCGCGCTGCGGGTCGGCAGGCGCAGCGTGCCGAGCAGGGCCTGCGCGTCGCATGCGGCGCGGTAGGTGGCGTCGTCGGGCACATCGTAGTCGCGCGCGATCCGCGCGAGCACGCGCAGCTGCGCGCTGGACAGTTCGCCATAGGGCACGGCCACGCGCAGCATCGGCGCGTGGCGCTGCACGTACCAGCCGTTCTGCAGGCGCAGCGGCCGGAACGCGTCTTCGCTCAGCGTGCCGAGCTGCCAGCGCTCGAGCTGGTCGCGAAACTGGGCGGCGCGGCTGTGCACGAGCGCCCGGTCGAAAACGGTATATCGATACATGACGTGATACGCGAGAGGAGCCACGGCACGATGCGCACGGCTCGGGAGGGCGTTGCGACGGGTGTCAGGCAACCGGAGACAGCGTAGGGAACGCGGGGCGGCGGGACAAGCAGCAGATCGGGACGAAAAGGGCGCAGCAGATGGCCGGCGAAAGGCCGGTGCGGGCCGGTGCGGGCCGGGCATGCGCGCATGCCCGTGACAGGGGCTTACGCGTCGGCGTCGACGACGAGCGCCGGATCGAGCGCGCGGATGCGCTGGTCGATGAAGTAGCCGCCGCCTTCCTGGTAGCGCAGGAACAGCCGGCCGCACGCGCGGCAGCGGCTCACGGTGCAGCGGTTGTACGGGAAATGGCGCAGTGCGATCGGCGCGTCGTCCGACGCGTAGCGCGTGCCGGCCGGATGATATTCGGCGTAGGTCGGCTCAGCCTCGCCGGGCGGCGTGAGCGTGGCGACTTCGGTCAGTTGCGCGTCCTGCAGCGACAGCGGCAAGGTCGTCCATCCGGCGAGCGGCGTTTTCGTGCAGGTGCACGGCTGCGTGACGTGCGCTGCTTCGGTGGCCAGTTTCAACAGCGCGTCGTGATCGAGGTAGGGCAGTTGACTCATGGGAAGTCATGAAGAGGCGGCGGGATCAGCACTGTAACCCGCGCACGGGTTGCGTGCAGGGTCGTGACGCAGGCGGCGTACCGTGCGCGCTTCAGTCGCCCTTGCGGACCGACGGCTGCGCGACCAGTTCGCCGAGCACGCGGATCGCGCGTTCGATGTCGCGACTCCACGGATGGCCGAAGTTCACGCGCACGCAACGTTCGAAGCCGTGCGCGGCCGAAAACAGCGGCCCCGGCGCGAAACTGATCCCGCGTGCGATCGCCTGGCGATGCAGCTCCATCGCGTCGATCGCGTCGGGAAACGCGAGCCACAGAAAATAGCCGCCTTCGGGCCGTACCCACTCGACGCCGGCCGGCAGCCAGCGGCGCAGCGCGTCGTCCATCCGGTCGAGCTGCGTGTGCAGCGCGCCGCGCAGCTTGCGCAAGTGCCGGTCGTAGCCGCCGTGCTCGAGATAGTTCGCGATGCCGGCCTGCGCGGGAATGCTGGCCGACAGCGTCGTCATCAGCTTGAGCCGCTGCACCTTCTCCGCGAACCGGCCGGCGGCGGCCCAGCCGATCCGGTAGCCGGGCGCGAGCGTCTTCGAGAACGAGCTGCAGTGCATCACGAGTCCGTGCCGATCGAACGCGCGCGCGGGCAGCGGGTAGTCGGGGCCGAAATGCAGCTCGCCGTATACGTCGTCCTCGATCAGCGGCACGTCGCGCGCGGCGAGCAATTCGACGAGCGCACGCTTTTTTTCGGTGGACAGCGTGACGCCGGTCGGATTCTGGAAATTGGTCATGAACCAGCACGCGCGGATGTCGTGCCGGTCGAGTGCGTTCGCGAGCGCATCGAGATCGAGGCCCGTGCGCGGATCGACGGGAATCTCGACCGCGCGCAGGTCGAGCCGTTCGATCGCCTGCAGCGCCGCATAGAAGCCGGGCGCTTCGACGGCCACGACGTCGCCGGGCCGCGTGACGGCCATCAGGCACAGGTTCAGCGCTTCGAGTGCGCCGTTCGTGACGACGATTTCGTCGATGGGCTGCGAGATGCCCGTCGCGAGATAGCGCCGGGCGATCTGCTGGCGCAGCGCCTCGTTGCCGGGCGGCAGGTCGACGACCGTGCTCCACGGGCTGACGAGCCGCGTGGCCTGCGCGAGCGATTTCGCGAGGCGCGGCAACGGAAACAGTTGCGGCGACGGGAATGCGGAGCCGAGCGGCACGATGCCGGGCTGCGTGGCTGCGTCGAGGACGGAGAACACGAGGCTGCTGATGTCGACCTTGCGCGTGGCGCCGGCCCGTTTCGCGCGGCGTGTGGGCGCCGGGCCCGCCTCCGGCGTTGCGCCCGGCGCGACGTAGTAGCCCGAGCGTTCGCGCGCACGGATCAGCCCCCACTGTTCGAGCAGGTAGTACGCGCGAAACACCGTCGACTGGCTCACGCCGTGCTGCGCGATGATCTGCCGCAGCGACGGCAGGCGCGTGCCGACGGCGAGGTTGCCGTTGCGGATGTCGTCGGCGATCGTATGGGCGAGGGTTTCGTAGCGTTTCATCGGCGAGGGTGGCGCGCGCCGTCGCCGCGCGCGGGCCGGACTGGCGCCGCGCCGGCGGGCGCGGCTCATTGTCCGATGCGCGGCCCGAAAAGGAAAGTGCACGCGTGCCGGCCGCGCGTTCTCGCCGCGTCAGGCCGCGTTCGGCTCCACGTTCCGCCGGTTCGCACCGCTGCGCAGCGGCGGCAGC
Source organism: Burkholderia sp. ZZQ-2 (assembly GCF_050768715.1). Taxonomy (NCBI): domain Bacteria; kingdom Pseudomonadati; phylum Pseudomonadota; class Betaproteobacteria; order Burkholderiales; family Burkholderiaceae; genus Burkholderia; species Burkholderia sp. ZZQ-2. Next base: position 34,764 of record NZ_LDVA01000331.1, read on the forward strand.
GGCTCGACCTTGCCGACGATGAACAGGTACGACAGCGCGCCGACCACGCACAACGCGCCGGCCACCGCGAGCGGCACGACGAACGAGCCCTTCGTGATCGACAGCATCACGCCCGTGAACGTCGTGATGAAGATCCCCGCGAGATTGCCCGCGAAATTCTGGATGCCGCCGAGCGACGCGACATGCGCCGGCGTCGGCGCGACTTCGCCGACGAGCGTCCATACGTTGGCGCCCGCGAACGACAGGCTGGCATACGCGAGCGCGAACAGCGCAAGGCACGCCCAGACGTTCTCGACAAAGGCCGACAGCGCGATCGACGAAGACAGCAGCATCCCGAGCACGAGGCAGGTCTTGCGCGCGGCGGTCGCGCTCCAGCCGCGGCGGAACAGGCTGTCCGACACGTAGCCGCCGAGCCAGCCGCCCGGAATCGCGAGCAGCGCGGGCAGCATGCCCCACGTGCCGAGTGACGCGAGCGAGAAGCCGCGCGACTGCAGCAGGTAGCTCGGGAACCACGTGATGAAGAAGTAGATCGCGAAGTTCAGGCAGAACAGGCCGATCATCATGCCCCACACGGTGCGATAGCGGAACAGGTCGAGCCACGACACCTTCGGGCCGTCGGTTGCGGCCGCAACGGCCGATGCGCCGCGCTGCGCGAGCAGGGCATCGACGGCATCGGGCGCGATTGCGCGATAGCGTTCCGGGTCTCGATAGACGAACCACCACGCCAGTGCCCACACGATGCCGATGCCGCCCGTGATCACGAACGACCCGCGCCAGCCGACGATCGAGATCAGCCACGCGACGAGCGGCAGCGACAGCGCGGAGCCGACGCGCGAGCCGCTGTCGAAGATGCTGCTCGCGAGCCCGCGTTCGCTGCGCGGGAACCAGTTGAACGCGACCTTCGCGAACGACGGGATCGCGGCCGCTTCGCCGACGCCGAGCATCAGCCGCACGCCGACGAGCTGCGCGAGGCCGCGTGCGGCGCCCGTCGCGACGGTGAACACCGACCACCAGCCGACCGCGAGCGCGAGGCTCACGCGCACGCCGACCTTGTCGATGAACCAGCCGGCCGGCAACTGCAGGAACGCGTAGGTCCAGAAGAACGCGCTCAGCACGAGCCCCATGCCGACCGCGTCGAGGCCGAGGTCGGCGCGGATGCTGGGCGCCGCGATCGCGAGGTTCGCGCGATCGATGAAGTTGATGACGTTGGCCAGGAAGCACATCAGGATCATGGCCCATCGGATGCGTGGCATGGGGTGTCTCCGTGCGGAATGTCGTGACGGGCGGCCGGCGATCCGCTGCGCCGGCCGCCTCGATGGGCGGGTTATTGCGACGCTTGCGGCGCGCGGTCGTACTTCGCCAGCGCTTCCCACAGGCCGTTCAGGTAGACCGCGCCGAGCGCGCGGTCGTAGAGGCCATAACCGGGCTTGCCCGTCTCGCCCCAGATCATCCGGCCGTGGTCGGGGCGCACGTAGCCGGTGAAGCCGGTGTCGTGGTACGCCTTCACGATTGCGGCGATGTCAAGCGAGCCGCAGCTCGACAGGTGTGCGGTTTCCTCGAAATCGCCGTTCGCATCGACCTTCACGTTGCGGATGTGCGCGAAATGGATGCGGCCCATCGCGCCGAACTCGCGCACGAGCGCTTCGACATCGTTCTGCGGGCCCGCGCCGAGCGAGCCCGAGCACAGCGTCAGCCCGTTTGCGGGCGTGTCGACGATGCGCACGATCCGCGCGAGATCGTCGCGGTTCTTCACGATGCGCGGCAGCCCGAAGATCGGGCGCGGCGGATCGTCGGGGTGGATCGCCATCTTCACGCCGGCTTCCTCGGCCGCGGGGACGATCGCCTTCAGGAAGTATTCGAGGTTCGCCCACAGCGCGTTTTCGTCGACTTCGCGATAGTCGGCGAGCAGCGCCTGCAGTTGTTCGGGCCGGTAGCTCGAATCCCAGCCGGGTAGCGCGATGCCGTCGTTCGGATCGATCCGGTCGACCGATGCGGTGCTGAACGCGAGGCAGGTCGAGCCGTCGTCGAGCGTCTTCGACAGCTCGGTGCGCGTCCAGTCGAACACGGGCATGAAGTTGTAGCAGATGACGCGGATGCCGGCCGCGCCCAGATGGCGGATCGTCTGCCGGTAGTGGTCGATCAGGCGGTCGCGGCCCGGTTTGCCGAGCTTGATGTCCTCGTGAACGGGCACCGATTCGACGACTTCGAACTGCAGGCCGGCGCGTTCGATCGTCGCCTTCAGCGTGTCGATCTTGTGCGCGGGCCAGACTTCGCCCACCGGTTCGTCGTAGATCGCGGACACGATATGCGTGACGCCCGGAATCTGGCGGATGTATTGCAGCGAGACCGGATCGGACTCGCCGTACCAACGGAAAGACATCTTCACTGGAGCGGCTCCTGGCTGGCGGTTCATGCATCGGGCGACCGGGCGGCAGTGTGCCGGCCCGTCGTCGGTGTGCGGATTATGATTGGTATGCCAGTTGTGTGGGATAGTGGTTTACCAGTTGTCCGATTCAGGATTGGCCGGAACGACGCTTCCGGGAGCGTCCAGTCGAGCTGGCCGACAGGCCGAACCGGATGCGGGCCGGAATTGGTGTACCATTTTGGCGATCCGGCGCCGCGACGGCGCCGGCCAGCTTGTTGAGAGCCTTTCGATGACCGATCTTTCCAGCCTGCCCGCCAACCGCGACACCGATGCCGCGGACCGCTCCTATATCGGCCTTGCGCGGCAGATTCACGCGATGGTGGCCGCCGGCGCGTTCGAAGCCGGCGCGCGGCTGCCGTCGGAGCGCAGCCTGGCCGACCAGTTCGGCGTGAGCCGCACGCAGGTGCGCGAGGCGATCATCGCGCTCGAAGTGCAGGGGATCGTCGAGGTGCGGATCGGTTCGGGCATCTACGTGTCGGCGGCCGATGCCGCGCGGCCGGTGACGTTCGAGGTGCCGCGCGGCCCGGGGCCGATCGAGACGCTGCGCGCGCGCGGGCTGATCGAGGCGGAGGTTGCCGCGCTCGCGGCGACCGAGCGCAAGGATGCCGATCTCGATCGCCTGTTTTTCTCGCTGACGACGATGCGCGAGCAGATGGACGACAAGGCTGCATACGACGCGGCCGATCGCCAGTTCCACCTGCGGATCGCGGAATCGACCGGCAACACGGTGCTGCTGCACATGGTCACCGCGATGTGGGACTGCGCGCGCAGCGATCCGCTGTGGGACAAGATCGAGGAGCACTTTCACTCGACCGCGCTGCGCGAGGCGTCGCAGGAGGATCACCAGCGGATCTTCGCGGCGATCATGGCGCGCGATGCGGGAGGGGCCCGCGACGCGATGCGCGCGCACCTGTCGCGCGTGATCGCGGAGTTCACGCAAGCGTGGCGCTAGCGCGCCGGCAGCAGGCGAGCGGTGCGACAGGCCCGCTGCCGCGGGCCGCGTTTCAGGCCGCCGCTACCACCATCAAAGCCCTTCGAACAACGCGACATGCTCGTCATACGCGCGCTGCTGCCGTGCGTACGCATCGTCGAGATGCTCGTGCAGTGCGCGCTCGGCCGCATCGGCGTCGTGCCGCTCGAGCGCGTCGAGCACTTTCTGATGCTGCGCAAGCGTGACCTCGCCGACGATCGGATCGCGCACGGTCACGTGCCGCACACGGTCGATCGGCGCGCGCACGATCTCGACGAGCTGCTGCACGCGCGGTAGCCGGGCGGCCGCGCTGACGGTTGCATGAAACGCGTTGTCGCACGCGATCGCCGCGACCGCGTTGCCGCGTTCGATCGCGCGCCGGTGCGCATCCTGGATGTCGTGGAGCTGTTCGAGCTCGCGCGCGCTGATGACTTCGGCCGCGCGGCGGATCGCGGCCGTTTCCAGCACCTTGCGGATCAGCGCGCTCTCGACGAACTGCTCGCGCTTCACGGGCGCGACGAAGGTGCCCGATTGCGCGGCGATCAGCACGAGCTCCTCGCGTGCAAGCTGCAGCAGCGCCTCGCGCACGGGCGTGCGCGACACGCCGAGCGCCTCCGCGATCGCGCGCTCGTAGATCACGTCGTTCGGAAGCAGCGTCATCGTCACGATCGCGTCGCGCAACAGCGCGTGAATCTGCACGGACAGGGCCTGCGAGCGGTCCAGCGTGAATTCGGCTGGGATCAGGCGGGCGATGAAGGTGTCCTGGGTGGTGCGTTCTGACTTCATGAATGGGCTAGAGGGTGGCAGGCGACCGGCGTCCTCGGTGGGTGCCGGTCGATCAGTATATTAGTGCGCATACCGATTTCGGCGGATCGGTGGCGGATTCTCGATCGATCGATTCCGGGGTTTACCCCCGTATCGGCACCGGAAGGTATCTCTATAATCGCCAACTAATATATTAGTTGGCCAACGCTTCGAAGAAAGCGTGACCGGCGACCCATTCCCACTGGAGACACGTATGCACCTCGAAGACTCAGCCGGACCCCGCCCGACGGCCCATGCCTCGACCGCCGCGCCGACGGCCGTGCGCTGGCGGATTTTCTGGCTGCTGTTGTTGCTGTCGTCGATCAACTACATCGACCGCGCGTCGCTGTCCGTCGCGCTGCCGATCATCTCGACCGAATTCAGCCTGTCGCCCGCGATGGAAGGCGTGCTGCTCAGCGCGTTCTTCTGGACGTACGCGCTGATGCAGATCCCGAGCGGGCTGCTGGTCGACCGCTTCAAGGCGCGCACCATCGTCGGCCTCGCGACGATCGGCTGGGGCGCATGTCAGGCCGTCGCGGCCGCGTGCTTCAGTTGGATGCCGCTGCTGCTGACGCGGCTCGGACTCGGCATCGCCGAATCGCCGATCATGCCGGCCGGCGCGAAGCTCGCGGGTACGTGGCTCACGCCGGCCGAGCGCGGCCGCGGCGCCGCGCTGCTCGACGGCGGCGCGCCGCTCGGCTCGGCGTGCGGTGCGATCATCATCACCGCGCTGATCGCGGGCCTCGGCTCGTGGCGGCTCGCGTTCGTCGTCGCGGGCGCGGGCACGATCGTCGTCGGCATCTTCGCGTGGTGGTACATCCGCAACCATCCGTCCGAGCATGCCGGCGTGAACGCGGCCGAGCTCGAGCACGTGACCGCGCATGCGGCCGCGGCCCGCGCGGGCGAGCCGAAGGGCAGCGTGCCGTTTCGCGAACTGCTGCGCGACCGTTCCGTGCTGTTCATGTTCGCGAGCTGGGCCTGCTACAACAGCGTGTTCTACGGGCTGATGACGTGGATGCCCAGCTACCTGCACAAGGCGCACGGCTTCGACCTCAAGCAGATGGGCGGCGCGACCTTCATCATCTTCATGTGCGGCTTCGTCGGCGAGCTGTTCGGCGGCTGGCTCGCCGACAAGTGGCGTGCGGCCGGCGGCGCGCCGAACCGCGTGATGCGCGCGATGTTCTCGGTCGCGGGCCTCGCGTCCGCCGCGGCGATCCTCGCGGTGAGCTTCGCGACGGGGCTCGTCAGCGTCGTCGTGCTGCTGTCGGTCGCGTTGTTCTTCATCCGCTGGTGCGGGATGTTCTGGGGCGTGCCGGCGGCGCTCGGCGGCCAGTCCCGGGCGGGCCTGCTCGCGGGCGCGATGAACTTCGGCGGCAACATCGTCGGCGTCATCGTGCCGATCCTGATCGGCCTCATCGTGCAGTTCACCGGCACCTATTTCCTTGCGCTGATGTTCTTCGTCGTCGCGGCATTCGGCCTGGCCGTCTGCGCGAGCCTCATCGATTACCGCGACCGGGGCCTCGACTGAAGCCCGTCGCCCGATTCAACCGGAACCGAACCATGTCGTCACTTCCCACCGAAACCCGGCAGCCGCCGGCCGCGTCGCGCACGCGCGCGATCCGGCTCGATCCCGCCGACGATGTCGTCATCGCCGTCGAGCAGCTCGTCAGCGGCACGCGCCTCGACGACGAAGGCGTGAGCGTCGCGGGGCTGATCCCGCCCGGTCACAAGATTGCGACGCGCGCGATCGACGCCGGCGCGCCCGTGCGCCGCTACGGCCAGATCATCGGCTTCGCGAGTCAGCCGATCCGGCCCGGCCAGCACGTCCACACGCACAACCTCGACATGGGCGAGTTCGCGCGCGATTACGCGTTCGGCGAAGGCACCCGCGATACCGCGTTCGTGCCCGAGGCGCAGCGCGCGACGTTCGACGGCATCGTGCGCGCCGACGGCCGGGTCGCGACGCGCAACTACATCGGCATCCTGACGTCGGTGAACTGCTCGGCGACGGTCGCGCGCGCTGTCGCCGATCATTTCCGCCGCGACATCCACCCCGACGCGCTCGCCGCGTATCCGAACGTCGACGGCGTGGTGGCGCTGACGCACGGCGTCGGCTGCGCGGTCGACCCCGACGGCGACGCCCTCGCGATCCTGCAGCGCACGCTCGGCGGCTATGCGTGCCATCCGAATTTCGCGGCCGTGCTGGTGATCGGGCTCGGTTGCGAAACCAACCAGATTCCGCGCCTGCTCGAAACCCAGGGGCTGACGGAGCACGCGCGGCTGCGCACGTTCACGATCCAGGACAGCGGCGGCACGCGCAAGACGATCGAGAAGGGCATCGCGCTCGTCGAGTCGATGCTGGCCGCCGCGAACGACGTGCGGCGCGAGCCCGTCGATGCGAGCCACCTGACGGTCGGCCTGCAATGCGGCGGCTCCGACGGCTATTCGGGCATCACCGCGAACCCCGTGCTCGGCGCGGCGGTCGACCTGCTGGTGAAGCACGGCGGCACCGCGATCCTGTCCGAAACGCCGGAGATCTACGGCGCCGAGCATTTGCTCACGCGCCGCGCGGAGTCGCGCGACGTCGGCGAGAAGCTGGTCGCGCGGATCCGCTGGTGGGAGGACTATTGCGCGCGCCATCACGCGGCGATGAACAACAACCCGTCGGCCGGCAACAAGGCGGGCGGTCTCACGACCGTGCTGGAGAAATCGCTCGGCGGCATCGCGAAGGCCGGCAGCACGAATCTCGTCGACGTCTACGAATACGCGATGCCCGTTCGCGCGAAAGGGCTCGTGTTCATGGATACGCCAGGCTACGACCCGATCTCCGCGACCGGGCAGGTCGCGGGCGGTGCGAACCTGATCTGCTTCACGACGGGGCGCGGCTCCGCATACGGCTGCGCGCCGACGCCGTCGCTGAAGCTCGCGACCAACAGCGCGCTGTGGCGGCGGCAGGCCGACGACATCGACCTGAACTGCGGCGATGTGCTCGACGGCGGCGCGCGCATCGACGCGCTCGGCGCGACGCTGTTCCGGATGATGCTCGACGCGGCGTCCGGCCACGCGACGCGCAGCGAGCTGCACGGCTACGGGCAGAACGAATTCGTGCCGTGGCAGATCGGCGCGATCACCTGATTTGAATCCTCTGCGGCAAGGAGTGCCACTGATGCAACCGAACATTTCATCCGCGCGCTTTCGTGGCGTGTTTCCCGTCGTGCCGACGATCTTCACCGACGACGGCCGTCTCGACCTCGACGGACAACGCCGCTGCGTCGACTTCATGATCGATGCGGGATCGAACGGCCTGTGCGTGCTCGCGAATTTCTCCGAGCAGTTCTCGCTCGCCGACGACGAGCGCGATGCGGTGATGCACTGTGTGCTCGAGCACGTCGCCGGCCGCGTGCCGGTGATCGTCACCACATCGCATTTCGGCACGACCGTGTGCGCGCAGCGCAGCCGCCGCGCGCAGGACGCGGGCGCCGCGATGGTGATGGTGATGCCGCCGTATCACGGTGCGACGTTTCGCGCGGGCGAGGCGGCGATCGTCGAGTTCTTCCGCAGCGTCTCCGATGCGATCGACATCCCGATCATGATCCAGGACGCGCCGGCGAGCGGCACGCACCTGCCTGCCGCGCTGCTCGCGCGGATGGCGATCGAGATTCCGAACGTGTCGTACTTCAAGATCGAGGTGCCGCAGGCGGCCGCGAAGCTGCGCGAGCTGATCGCGCTCGGCGGCGACGCGATCGTCGGGCCGTGGGACGGCGAGGAGGCGATCACGCTGATGGCCGATCTCGAAGCAGGCGCGACGGGGGCCATGACGGGCGGCGCGTATCCGGACGGGATCCGCCGGATCGTCGACGCATGGGCGGCCGGCCGTGCGGACGAAGCCGAGCGCGAGTACGGGCGCTGGCTGCCGCTCATCAATCACGAGAACCGCCAAGGCGGCATCGCGACCGCGAAGGTGCTGATGAAGGCGGGCGGCGTGATCGCGTCGGACGCCGTGCGTCATCCGCTGCCGTCGATGCATCCCGACACGCGCGCGAGCCTGCTGCGGATCGCCCGCTCGCTCGATCCGCTTGTGCTGCGCTGGGGCCGCTGAGCGCTGCGCGCGACGGCACGGTTCAACGATTTCACGATTCAACGATGTTCAACGAGGACGATTTATGCAGATTTCTGGCGCTTCCCTGATCGGTCGACGCAGCGCGGCCGGCGCCGCGGGATTCCAGGCGATCGACCCGGCGACCGGCGCGGTACTTGCCCCCGTGTTCGGCCGCGCATCGGCGCAGGACGTCGACGCAGCCTGCGTGCTGGCCGCACAGGCATTCGACGCGTATTCGCATACGTCGCTGCACGCGCGCGCGGCGTTTCTCGACACGATCGCCGAGAGGCTGCTCGCGCTCGGGGATTCACTGGTCGAGCGCTGCGTCGCGGAAAGCGGTCTGCCGCGCGCGCGCATCGAAGGCGAGCGCGCCCGCACCGTCGCGCAGCTTCGGATGTTCGCGCAGGTCGTGCGGGCGGGCGACTTTGTCGGCGTGCGCATCGATCCCGCGCAGCCGGCGCGTCAGCCGCTGCCGCGCGTCGACCTGCGCGTACAGCACGTCGCGCTGGGCCCCGTCGCCGTGTTCGGTGCGAGCAATTTCCCGCTGGCATTCTCGGTCGCGGGCGGCGACACGGCGTCGGCGCTGGCGGCCGGCTGCCCGGTGATCGTGAAGGCGCATCCCGCGCATCCGGGCACGTCGGCGCTCGTCGGTCGCGCGATTCAGCAAGCCGTGGAGGCATGTGCGATGCCGGATGGCACGTTCTCGCTGCTGTTCGACGACGGTTACGAGGTGGGTGCCGCGCTCGTGCGCGATCCACGCATCCAGGCGGTGGGCTTTACGGGCTCGCGCGGCGGCGGCGTCGCGCTGATGGCGCTCGCGGCTGCGCGACCGCAGCCGATACCCGTCTACGCGGAGATGAGCAGCGTGAATCCCGTGCTGCTGTTTGCGCATGCGCTCGACGCGCGCGCGGAGGCGATCGGCCGCGCATTTGCGGCGGCGCTGACGCTCGGCGTCGGTCAGTTCTGCACGAATCCGGGCCTGATTCTCGGCGTCGACGGCCCCGCGCTGCGGCGCTTCGAGGCCGCCGCCGCCGCCACGCTGGCCGATCTGCCCGCGGCTGCGATGCTTACGCCCGGCATTCACCGCGCGTACGACGAGGCGGTCGTGCGCCTTGGTGCGCAGGCCGGTGTCGAATTGCTTGCGCGCGGCGCGGCGGCCGATGACGGGATCCGTCATGCGGGCCGCGCGGCGCTGTTCGCGACGCAGGCCGACCGGTTCGCGCATCAGCCCGGGTTGCACGACGAAGTGTTCGGCCCCGCATCGCTCGTCGTGCGCTGCCCGGATCTCGACACGATGCATGCGCTCGTCGAGCGGCTCGACGGGCAGCTCACGACAGCGCTGCATGTCGACGACGGCGATCACGACGCGGCGCGTGCATTCATGCCGCTGCTCGAACGGCGCGCGGGGCGCATTCTCGTGAACGGCTTCGGCACGGGTGTCGAGGTCGCGCATGCGATGGTGCACGGCGGTCCGTATCCGGCGACGTCGGACGGCCGCTCGACATCGGTGGGCAGCCTCGCGATCGGCCGCTTCCTGCGCCCGGTCTGCTATCAGGACGTGCCCGATGCGCTGCTGCCCGATGCGCTGCGCGATGCGAATCCGCTGGGCGTGCCGCGCGCCATCGACGGACATCGCGATGCGCAAGCGTGACGGGCCGGTTCCCGAACCGGTGAAGCGACGACGGCGCGCTTTCGACTGATCATTGGCCGCTCGCCCGACGGCGTTTCATGCGTGTGCGGCGATGTGCCGGCGAAGCGGCGCCGTCGTCGCCGCGCACGCGCTGCGTGCGGCTTCTGCCGATTGCGCGGCGATGCGTTTTATGGTCTCGTTGCGGGATATCGCATCGACTCGAAAAAGGACGTCGAATGCAGCCGGGCGATTCACACGGGGTCCGATTAGTCAGGGGAATCGGCGCACGTACGCGCGCCCGCGGCGCCGTGCGCAGGCTGCTCATCATATTGACACTGGGCTTGCTCGCGCCCGGCCTGCCGGCTTTCGCCGACTCTCCCGAAACCGTCAACGACAACGTGCTGCGCGTGCTGGCCTGGCCCGGTTATGCGGACCGCGACGTCGTCAGCGCGTTCGAGTCGCAATTTCACGTACGCGTCGAAGTGACGTTCGTCGACTCCGACGAAGCGTTGTGGACCCGGATGCACAGCGCGGCGCCGCCGCCGTACGACGTGCTGGCCGCAAACACGGCCGAGATCCAGCGCTACGCGCACGAACGTCTGCTCGCGCCGATCGACCTGTCGCGCATCCCGAACCGGCGGCGGCAGTTGCCGAACTTCCAGCAGCTCGCGACGATCGACGGGCTCGTCGAAGAGGGGGCTGCCCATGCGATCCCGTTTACGTATTCGTCGATGGGGCTGATCTACGACCGCAAGCAGGTTTCCGCCGCACCGCGCTCGATGCGGGAGCTGTGGAATCCGCGCTACCGCGGCAAGGTGCTCGACTTCAACAGCGCGCAGCACAATTTTTCGTTCACGGCGCTGGCGCTCGGCTATCCCGATCCGTTCCGCCTGTCGCCCGCGCAGACGCTCGCCGTCGCGCACAAGCTGATCGACCTGCGCCGCAACCTGCTGACGTACTACACGCTTCCTGAAGAAGCGACCGCGCTGTTCGTCGAGCATCGCGCGGCGCTGATGTTCGGCAATTACGGCACGCAGCAGGTGGAACTGCTGCGGCGCGCCGGCGCGGACGTCGGCTACGTGATCCCGGACGAAGGCGCGCTCGCGTGGCTCGACTGCTGGGCCGTCACGCGCGGCGCGCAGCATCCCGAGCTCGCGTTCGCGTGGATCAACTACATGCTGGAACCGGCGATCGGCGCGCTGCTGACCGAACGCCAGGGCCTCGCGAACACGCTCGCGCCGCCGCCGGGCCTCGACACCGGGCACCAGCATCTCGTCTGGCTCCAGCCCGTCGAGGACATCGCGCGGCGCGAATCGCTGTGGAGCCGTATCGTGTCGGGCGACCGTCCGGAGCGGTTCGGAAAATGATCCGGCTCGGGCTCACATCGAAACTGTCGGTGCTGTTCGCATGCATCGGCGTGATCGCGTCCGGCACGACCGGCTATTACGCATATCGCGCGAACCGCGCGATGCTCGTGCAGGAGGCACAGCACAGCCTGCTGATGTCGACGCAACTGCTCGGGCAACGCTTCACCACCGCGCTGTCCGACGTCGCGGACGATGCGCTCGTGCTCGCGCAGATGCCGTCGTGCGCGCTGGTCTCGGGCGGCGACAACCGGGAAGGCGCGTCACGCGCGCGGCTCGAGCTCGAGCAGGTGTTCTACAGCTTCATGAGAAATCACCCGGAATACCTGCAGGTTCGCCTGATCGCGCGCGGGGATTTCGGGATCGAACGCATTCGCGTCGATCGCGATGCGCACGGCATCGTCGTGCTGCCGGACAGCGCGTTCCAGGAGAAAGGACAGTTTTCCTACGTATTCGATACGCTCGCGACGGCACCGGGTCATATCTACCTGTCGCCGATCGTGATCAACCACGAGACGGGAACGCATGCGGCCGAGGGGCTGCCGATCCTGCGCGTGGGCACGCCGGTCGTCGACGCGTCGGGCCAGACGGTCGGCGCACTCGTCGTCGATGTCGAACTGTCGCGCGTGTTCGACCGGCTCGAGCGCGATCTGCCGGAAGACTACGCGGTGTATCTCGCGAACGAGTGGGGCGATTTCCTCGTGCACCCCGATCCGTCGCAGACGTTCGGCTTCGATCGCGGGCGGCGCGTGCTGATGCAGGACCGCTTCGCCGTCACGCGCGCGCTGTTCGACAGCGCCCGCACGAACGTTACCCTCAATGGCCTGACCGATCCCGCCGATGCGCCGGGGCAGATGTTCGCGTTCGCGCGTACGCCGTTCGGGCACGACGAGGGCAACCGCTTCGTCGTGCTCGGGATGGGACGCCCGCTGGCCGACGTGCTGGTGCCGGCCGGCGTGCTCGGCGAACGGATCATCCGGATGGTGCTCGTGTCGAGCCTGATGGCGGTCATCCTCGCGATCCTGTTCGCGCGTGCGATCACGCGGCCGCTGCAGACGCTCGCGCGCGCGGCGACGCACGTGTTCGACGATCCGGCCGCCGAGCAGTTGCCGGTCGGGCGCGCCGACGAGATCGGCGTGCTCGCGCGCTGTTTCGACAGCATGCGCGTCGAGATTCGCACGCAGGTCGCGATGCTGCGCGCGAAGCAACTGGAGCTCACGCACCTCGCCGGCCACGATGCGCTGACCGCGCTGCCGAACCGCCTGCTGTTCATGGAGCAGCTCGATGCCGCGATCCGGCGTGCGGCCGCGATGCATGAAGGGCTGGCCGTGATGTTCGTCGATCTCGACCGCTTCAAGCAGATCAACGACCAGCACGGGCACTCGGCCGGCGACCGTGCGCTCGTCGCGGTCGCCAAGCGGTTGAGCCTCGTGCTGCGCGGCGGCGACATGGTCGCGCGGCTCGGCGGCGACGAGTTCATCGTGCTGATCGCGGACGTGCGCTCACCGGCGGTGATCGGCGACGTCGCGTCGCGCATCCAGCTCGTGATGGCTGAAGAACTGGAGTTCGGCGACCGGCGCATGGCCGTCGGCGCGAGCATCGGCGTCAGCGAGTTTCCGGCCGACGGCGCGTCCGCCGAGGAACTGCTCGTCAAGGCCGACGCGGCGATGTACGCGGCGAAGGCGTCTGCGCAATGCGCATACGTGCGCTACCAGGAACTGGTCGGCAGCGGGAGTGCCGCCGGCGGCGGCGCGGACGAAGCGGCCGGCCGCATCGCGTCGGGCGAAAGCCGGTGACGGCCGGCCGCACGATACGTGCGATGCAAACGCAACGAGCCCGTCGCGGGACGGGCTCGTTGATGGTGCAGGCTGCGCGCGAAGGCGCGCGGCGGCAGGCTTAGTGGCCGAAGTAGACCGAGTCGCGCGGGTTCTGCACCTTGACGACCGGTGCGCCACCCTGGACGGTCGCGGCCGGTTGCGCACCGTAGCCGCTGTTGTCGGCGCCGCGCACGCGGGCTTGCGCGGCTTCGATGTCGGCCGGGTAGTGCGGGCTCGCCTGGCTCGGCTTGTAGCCGGCTTTTTCGAGCTGAACCAGTTCGTTCTTCACTTGCGCGCGGGTCACGGTGCTTTGGGCGAATGCGCCGAACGAAGCGGACAGGGCGACAGCGGCAACGACTGCGGAAACGAGCGATTTCATGATGACCTCCGATGTTTATTGGCTTTCCGCGTTCGACACCATGTCGTAAGCGGTTGATTACATCGTAGGCGCCGGTCGACCTAGGGTAAACGTGAGTTTTGGTGAAAGATCGTTGTCGCTGGAGTAATAATTCCGAGATATGCGCGTTCCGTCCCTATTCGATGTTGCCGGATTTGCAAGGGAGCGGAGCGAATGCGCGCGACGCGGATGGCGTACACGGACGGGTGCCCGACGGCGAATGCGCGGGTGGAGAGGCGGCCGACGGGTGGTGTTGCCGACGGGTCAGACGTCGTCGTCGATTTCCTTGCGTTCCCGGCGTTCCTCGTTGCCGCGGCGCGCGCGCAGGCGCTGGCGTGACAGCACGGCGATCACCTGCTGGGTCGGCGCGCCGGACGGCAGTTCGTTGCGGATGCGATCGGGCACCATGGGCAGGCCCGCGCGCTGCCGGCGCAGCGCCTTGGCGATTGCCCGGCGGCATTCGTCACCGTGGCAATCCCATTCATCGCGGATTCTCTGGCAATAACGGCATTGTTCCATCCGGACAGTCTAACGCGTCTTCGGGAACGGGGCTGGACGCCGGCCTGAGTGGATCAGGCGCCGGGTGCGGCATCGGCGAGCGCGTTTGCATGAGACTGGAAGCGGCGATGTTCTTCCGGCGGCACGAGCGAGCCGCCCGTCGCCCAGATGACGTGCGTTGCCCGGCGCAGGTCGATCGCGTGGCGATGCACGTAGTCCTTTCCGGCCGGGGAGTGCGTCAGCCAGCCGGGGCCGCCGACGGCAGCGGCGGCCGACGGCTCGAGTTCCACGCCCGTCGCGCGCCGGACCGCGAGCAACTGCGCGTAAAGCTGCGCGTCGCTGACGGTGAAGACGCCCGACAGCTGGGACGCCATCAGCGGGCTGACGAGGTGCGACGCCTGCGCGACTGCCAGGCCATCGGCCTCGGTCCGGTTGTCGAGCCCCGCGTCGTAGACGGATACGGGCTTCCCGAGGCCGGCGGCCAGTTGGACCAGCATGCACGGCGAAGCGACGGGTTCCGCGAAAAAGCAATGCACGTGCTCGCCGAACAGCGCCTTGAGACCATAGGCGATGCCGCCCGGTGCGCCGCCGACGCCGCACGGGATATGGACGAAGAGCGGATGCGCCGCATCCACGCCGCGGCCCGCCCCGGCGAGCTGTGCGGCGAGATGCCGGGCACCGGCCGCGTAGCCGAGGAACAGCATCAGCGAGCCTTCGTCGTCGACGAAGTGGTTGCGCGGCTGATGGCGTGCCTGCGAGCGTCCCGCCGCGACGGCTTGCGCGTAGTCGCCGTCATGTTCGATCACGCGAACGCCGCGTGCTCTCAGGCGCGCCTTCTTCCACGGCTTCGCGTCGGTCGACATGTGAACGACCGACTCGAACCCCAGCGCGGCGGCCATCACGCCGATGCTCAGGCCGAGATTGCCGGTGCTGCCCACGATGACGGTGTGCGCGGCAAACAGTTCGCGTGCGGCGGTCGAGGCGAGGAGCCGACGGTCGCCCGCGGGTTCGAGCAGGCCGTGTTCGATCGCGATTGACTCCGCGAGCGCGAGCACTTCATGAAAGCCGCCGCGCGCCTTGATCGAGCCGGCGACCGGCAGTGCGTCGTCGCGCTTGATGAACCACGCGCCGTGTTCGTCTGCCGGGAGCGACAAGCTGCGCTGCAGGCTGTCTGCCGGCATCAGCGGCGATTCGATTTTTCCCGCGCTCGCCGCGAGTTCGGGAAACAGCTCGGCCATCAGCGGTTCGCAGCGCGCCAGCCGTGCTTCGGCCATTGCAATGGCGTCGATCGCCGGTGCGTCGTGCGGCAGCGGGCTGCCGGCGTGGGGGTTCAGCCACAGCAGCGGGTGGCGCGATTGCAGCTTGGCTAATAGATCGGAAGGCTGGAGCGTGAAGGTCATGGATCGGTCTTGCGTCGGATGAACGGCGAATCAGGCTTGAATGCTACGATTCGAACCGGTTGCGCGAAAGCGCCGATTTCTAATGAATGCATTAGCCTGACTTATAACGATGCGACTCGACGGTTCGATCCTTGGTGCGTTGCTGTGCTTTGAAACGGCCGGCCGGTTGCTGAGCTTCACGAAGACGGCACAGGCGTTCAACCTGACGCAAAGCGCCGTGAGTCAGCAGATCCGGAACCTGGAGGACCGGCTGGGTTACCCGCTGTTCGTGCGTCAGGCGCGCGGGCTGAAGTTGACCGAGAAGGGCGCGACCCTGCTCGGAACGATGTCGAGCGCGTTCGGCGACATCCATCGCACGCTTCAGGCACTCGGGATGCCGGACGCGCCACTGCAGGTGAGTTGTCTGCCGTCGCTCGCGCTGCAATGGCTGATGCCGCGCCTGTCCGAATTTCATCGGCTGCAACCGGACGTGCCGGTTCGCGTGAAGGCCGAGTTTCAGGTGCTGGATCGTCAGGCCATGGAGACCGACGACATCGACGTGGCGGTGCGCTACGACCCGGTGCAATACGGGCGGCTGCATGCCGAGGCCATCCTCGACGAAATCCTGTTTCCGGTCGCCACGCCCGCGTATCTGGCGCAGCATCCGTCCTTTGCCGGCGGGGAGTCGCTGGACGGCGTCGTCCTGCTGCACGACGCGGCTCCGTGGGGCGGCGCACCCGAGTTCGTGGAGTGGCGCACGTGGCTGGAGGCGGTGCGTCCCGCGTGGACGGCGCATCTTGACGGCCCGCAGTTCAATTTCTCCAGCCTGGCAATCACGGCCGCGCTGAACCATCAGGGCGTCGCGATGGGGCGCGCCGCGCTGGTACATGACGAGATCGCGAGCGGACGGCTCGTGGATGTTTTCGGCAGGCACGTGCGTGCGCCGGCGCGCTACATGCTGTTGTCACGCAATCCCGACGATCCGCGCACCACGGTTTTTTCGGACTGGCTCAAGGCCGAGTGCGCACGCTTCGATGCGGCTCGGTCACGCCTGCTTTCGAACGGAAGCCGGCACGGGTAGCCGAAGCTGCCGGATGGCTGGGTCGGAGTGCGAAGGAGTTGAGAAATGAGCGCCGCAAACTACGATTTCCCGTCCGTCTCCATACGGAATGCTTGCGCACGGACGCGGATGGCGAGCGTTACTTGAGTTGCCAGATACCCCAGACGGCGATCAACAGGCCAAGGCCGAATCCGCAGCCGAGCAACACGTAGGTTTCCATTGCAGGTCTCTGAAAGCGTGGCAGCGCCGATGCGGACATCGGCGTGCGAGCAGGACAGTCGGTGACGTATCGTTCGCATCGTCGGGCGCGGCGATACGCCGGGTCCGCGAATACTACGCTCGGCAGCTTTCAGAACGCATGCGGGATCGATGGCAATCCGCCGCCCGTCAGTGCGTGCCCGCGTGCGTGTTGTCCACCTGGGTAACGTGCGATCCGCCGTGCCGGAACACGCCCGATTTCCAGATCATCTGCGATGCCGCGACGAGCACGAAGAGCAGCACGACCATCCTGAAGCTGCGGGGCGACATCTTGTCCCGCAGCGGGCGAACGAGCCACATGCCGGCAATGGCCGGCAGGCTGGCCGCCGCCGAGATCGCGAGGTCGGCGGCGCTCGCGTGCGCGGCGCCGCTGAACGTCGTGAGCAGCGTGACGATCGACACCACGAGGATGATCGCGATCTGCTTCGTGAAGACGCGCCCGGTCGCGCCGGACGAAATCAGGTAGGTGGCGAGCAGCGGGCCGGGAACCGACGCGATGCTTTCCATCAGCGCGGCGCCGAAGCCGAGTGCGAAGCCGACGGGTTTCTGCCAAGCGGGAGGCAGGTTGAGCTTCGGCGCGGCGAGCATCAGCGTCGCGGCGACGATCAGCAGCGCGCCGGACGCCGCCTGCGCATGACCCGGATTGAGCGAGAGCAGGATCGCGACACCGACGATGTTGCCGATCACGGTGCCCGCGATCGGTGCGGCGATCTTGCGTGCGGTCGCCAGCACCTGGCCGCCTTCCAGCGCCTGCGGAATGTTGCCGAGGATGATCGGCATCGACAGCAGCAGCACCGCATGCCGGATCGGCAGGAACTGGCTGAGTATCGGCATCGCGATCAGCGGCACGCCTATGCCGGTGATCCCCTTGGCCATGCCGCCCAGCAGCAGCGCGACGGCGATGCCGGCCAGATCGAACGCGCCGAGCCCCTGCAGGCTGGAAACCAGCACACCTTCAGTCAGATTGAAATGCATCATGGAATGGCTTGTCGCGGCATATCCGGCAGCGAGCGCTGTCGAAGGAGCCCGTTGCGGCGCGTGCGTGTTGCACGCATGTGTTCTGGATCGGCTTGGCCGGGCGTCGATCGCACGGCGCCGCATCGTTGCGCGGCCGGGTCCGCAGGCAATCGACGCGCGGTTCGAGGATGCATCTTACCCGAGCGTTGCGGAGGATATTCGGCGCGGGGCGCGGCGTGCCGCCGGTATCGTCGGCGCGATCATGTACGCGGTTCAATACAATTCATGACCGTGTATCGCCTCATGCGCGATATGCATCTACTGGAACAAGGAGACCCGATGACCCTTGCGCAGTTGCAGGCCCTGGCGGCCGTGGTCGAACTCGGCTCGCTCACGGCCGCGGCCGACCGGCTGAGCCGCAGTCAATCCGCGATCAGTCATGCGCTGACCGAGCTGGAAGACGTCACGGAGGTCAAGCTGCTCTGGCGCGACCGGCAGCCGGTCGTCCTGACGGCGGCGGGCGAACGCCTGTGGCCGTACATCCAGAACGTGGTGCGCGAAGCGCAGTTGCTGCGCCAGCAGTTCAGCCTGTCGCGCGGCAAGCTCGAAGGGAAGCTGGTGGTCGCGTCGCTGCCAAGCGTGTCGCTGGCATTCGTCGTGCCGGCACTCGAGGCGCTGAAGGAGATGCACCAGGGCGTGTCGGCGGTGCTGCTCGAAGGCACGGACAGCGAAGTCGAAGGGTGGATCGAGGACGGTACCGCCGACGTCGGCGTGGTGGCCGGCACGAAGACCTTCGCGCACACGCTGCCGCTGCTCGACGAGGACTTCGTCGCGGTGGCGGCGGATGGCATGTTCACGGGCCGCAAGAGCGTGTCGGCGAAGCAGTTGTCCGCGGCCCCGTTCATTTTCTCGAAGGCAGGATGCGGGCCGGTGATCGCGGATTACTTCGCGCGCAGCGGCACGCCGCTGCACGCCGCGTTCAACGTGGTCGAGATGCGCACCATCCTGTCGATGGCGGAGGCGGGCATGGGCGTGTCGATCGTTCCGCGCATCACGCTCACGTACACCCCGTTCGGCGGCCGCGTGCTGGCGCTTTCGCCACGGCTGCATCGTTCCGTCCGGCTGTCGTGGAACACGTCCGGCAATGCGATCGCCGATGCGTTCGTGCGGCTCGTCGACGCACAACGCGCGAAGGCGGCGAAGGCGATTCACGCGCGCGCGAAAAGGAGCCGGTAACGAACGGCCGGTGCGATGAAAAGCGCTCATGGGCGGCTTGCAGTTTATTCATGCCGATGGTGGTCGAGATGCAATACATTGATCGAACTCGCCCCTGACCGCTTTGCCCCGAAGGAGATTGCCGTGCCGGCCTTGCCCACCTTGCTTGCATTCGGACTCGTGTCGCTCGGCATGGTGCTGACACCCGGGCCGAACATGATCTACCTGGTGTCGCGCTCGATCTGCCAGGGCCGCCGTGCCGGGCTGGTGTCGCTCGGCGGCGTCGCGTTGGGGTTCGTCTTCTACATGGTGTGCGCGGCGCTGGGCATCACCGCGCTGGTGTTGGCCGTGCCGTATGCGTACGACGTGCTGCGCTTTGCCGGTGCGCTTTATCTGGCGTACCTGGCGTGGCAGGCGCTGAAGCCGGGCGGCCGCTCGGCGTTCCAGATCAGGCAGCTGCCGCACGATAGCCGCGCCAGGCTCTTCACGATGGGCTTCGTCACGAACCTCGCGAATCCGAAGATCGCGGTGATGTATCTGTCGCTGCTGCCGCAGTTCATTTCGCCGGGGCACGGCAGCGTGCTCGCACAATCGCTGGCGCTCGGCAGCGTGCAGATCGCGGTGAGCGTCAGCGTGAATGCGCTGATTGCCTGCATGGCCGGCGCCATCGCGGGTTTCCTGGCGGGGCGGCCGGTCTGGGCGTCGGTTCAGCGCTGGTTGATGGGCACGGTGCTGGCGGGACTCGCCGTGCGTATCGCACTGGAGTCGCGCAGCTGACGCGAGTGAGTGGCCGACGGGTTGCGGGATCGCAGGGGGCTTCCGAGTTGCATCGTGACGAACGCGCCCGGTTTCGTCAGCCCTGTCTGTTGCCCTGCGCTTCGTTGCCGACCCGCACGGGCGCGGCTTTTGCGTTGCGCCGGCCGCGCGTCGCGAGCCAGCACAGGATCGACCCGCCGCATACCATCGACGCGCCTTGCCAGAATTCGATCGACAGCGGCGCATGCAGCAGCGTCGCGGCGAGCATGGCGGCGAGTACCGGGGTGAAATACGATGCGCCGACGATGATCGTCACGTTGCCGTGCATGATGCCGGTGTTCCAGGCCGCATAGCCGAACCCCAGCGCCGATGCCGCCAGCACGATGTAGATGGCCGCTTGCAGGCTGAACGTCATGCCGCCGCCGCCTTCGACCGCGAACTTGATCCAGAGCGCCAGCGCAACCAGCATGAAGAACGGCGTGACGCCGTTCTTGCCGTCCGCGATGCGCGCCGTCACCGTGCAATAGCCGGCCCAGATCAGCGCGCCGAAGAACGCGAGGCCGTAGCTCAACGGATTGTCCGTGACGTTGCGCAGCATGCCGGCCGGATCGAGCCCCTGGTCGCCGCCGAGCACCCGGCAGATCCCGAGCATCGACAGCAGGACGCCGGGCACGACCAGCAGGTTGGCGCGCTGCTTGTTGAACACGATTGCCGCGACCAGCGTGAAGCTCGGCCACAGATAGTTGACCATCGCGACTTCGATCGCCTGCCGGCCGTTGCTGGCATAGCCGATCGACAGCGAGAGACACACCTCGTACGAGACGAACAGCAGCCCGCCCCAGAGCAGATAGTTTTTCGGGAACCGGCTCAGGTCGGGGAACCCGACCGAGAACAGCAGAAGCACGGATGCCACCGTATAGATCATCGCTGCGCCGCCGGTCGCGCCGAGGCTTTCGCTGACTCCACGAACGAGGGCGACCACGGAGGCCCACAACAACACCGCGCCGAGCCCGGCGAGCGTTGCCTTATTCTTGCGCTTCATGCGTCCTGCCTGTTTCAACATTCAAATTCGCTATCGGATGATTCGGTTCCGCCCGCGCGGGATCCACGGGTACGTCGATCAAGATGGTCTCGATCCCGGTGTGCCGGCCGCGCACCGGGATCGGCATGTCACGGCCGCCGACCCCGGACGCGTCGTCGCCGTCGAACGGCGTCGTCCCGTCGTCTTCGCCGAAGCAGTTGACGGTCGCGAACGTCCCGCTCGTGGCGGAGTACGAGGCGCGCAGTCTACCGCGTGTCGTCGCGCGATGGCTTGTGACGGGCGTACAACAGGTGCCCGTGCGCCATCGCGGTATAGTCGCGCGGCAGATTCGCATCGAGCAATTGGTCCGGTTTTCGTTGAAGCCAGTCGCCCGTATCGCGCTTTCAGGGAGGGAAGCCATGAAAGAAGTGCCGTATTTCTCGCAGTGGGAATCGATGCACCTGGTTTCGCGGTTCGTGTCCCGCGAATTGCGCGCGGAGGACGACCCGTTGTGGCATCGCTCCGGCGCAAGCACGCCGGAGGAATACGCGCAGTGGAGCCCGAACATCTGCGGTATCGCGTGCCTGAAGATGCTGCTCGCATACCGCTCGAACACGATCGTGCCGCTGCTCGAACTGGTACGCGAGGCCGTCGGGTTCGGCGTCTACCGGCCCGAACTCGGCGACACGGGCAAGCGTCTGCATTACCGGCCCTTCGTGCACTGGGTGCGCGAGCGCTACGGGATCGATGGCGATGTGGTGGAAGGAGTCGATTCGGCCGCGCTCGAACCGAAGCTGCATGACGGGCACATGCTGATGGCGTCGGTGCATCCCGGCATCCGGCACGACGGCTTCGAGCCGCCGTCGCGGGGCGGCCACCTGGTGCTCGTGTTCGGCGCGAACCGCGACACCGGCGACTGGCTGTTCCACAACCCGTCCGGGTTCGACGTGCGCACGCAGCGCAACGTGGCGATGCCGCGCGCCACGTTCGACCGCTATTTCGCGAACCGCGGCATCCTGATTGCCCCATGACGTTGCGCATGCAACGAATCCCGCGCGCACGGCGTCAGGCGCCCGTCGCAACGGGCGCCTGACCGATCACCGGCCGTTGCGCTTCTTGCTCAGCTCGATCGTCTCGAACAGCGTGTAGTCGGCGGTCGGGTGCTGGTCGGCGCCCGGTGCGTGGTAGTAGCGCATCGTGATCGTCGTATGCCCGCCCGGCTTGCCCGGGTCGTGGTCGAACACGGCAATCCCGTAGCCGGTGCCGGTATCGCGACGCGCGGACCAGATCGCATCCTCGAGCGCATCGGCCGGCTGGCGCACGAACGTATTCGGTGCCGTGCCCGGCACCGGCCGGTTGGGCTTCGTGAACACCTTCGCCCGCGCAAAGCCGGTCGCCGGGTTCTCGCCGTATACGTCGAGCGGCGCGCTGGTGCCGCCGCCGCCCAGGATCAGGTGGATCGTGCCGTGGCTCGTGTCGAACGTCGTGCGGTCCGGGTCGTTCGATCCGACCGGGCGCGGCTGCAGCGTCTCGACCACTTCGCCGGTCGTCGCATCGACGCCCGCGCGGTGATTGCAGCCGCGTACCGGGTAGCTGCGCTCGTAGTCGTGATCGTGGCCGCACAGCACGAGGTCGACGCCGTAACGGTCGAACAGCGGCAGCCACGCTTCGCGAATGCCCTTGTCGGAACCGTTGCCCGTCTTCGACGAACTGAGCGCGTCCTGGTGCATCTGCACGACGATCCAGTCGATGTCGTCGTCGTGCGCGGCATGACGCAGCGTGTGTTCGAGCCAGCGCGTCTGCTCGCCGTTGCTGTAGCCGCGCACGTAGAACGACGTGCCGGGCTCGATCGGCGGGCGGCCCGTGCTCGCGGCCGGCACGAGCGGCGCGGGGCCGCCGACGAACGCGGCGGCATCCTGGTACACGACGTCGTCGGCGTCGAGCGACACGAACAGCACCGAGCTCACGCGGAAGCTGTACCAGCGGCCCGGGAAGCGCGTGCCGTTCTCCGGCAGCGTATAGCGCGCGAGATACGAGTCGAGCCCCTGCGGACCATTGTTGAACTCGATCTCATGGTTGCCGGGGCAGGGCATCCACGGACGATTCGCGGCCGACGTCTGGTTGTTGTTGCCGAAATCGCGCCACACCTCGGGCTGGTGCGCGGGGTTCAGGTTCGCGTAGCAGAGGTCGCCGTTCAGCAGGTGGAACAGCGGCTGAAATTGCTCGACGGCCTGCACCGCGAAGCGGCTCTGCGGCGACGACAGCACCCAGGCACCGTTCGGCGTCGCAAGGTCGCCGTAGCTCGTGAAGCGGAACGGCGCGCGGCCGCGCGGTGCGGTCGAGAAATGCGCGGAGAACGGCTGCGTGGCATTGCTGTCGTTGTCGGCCGTGATCTCGTAGCGGTAACGCGTATTCGGCTTCAGCCCGTGCACGCGCGCGTGGTACGCGAATACGGTCTCGCCGTTCAGGCCGTCGGTGTACAGGCGCTGGACGCCATGCACGGTGCGCGGCGGCTCGCCGTCGGCGACGATGCGCGCGCGCGGATTGACGGCCGACGCGAGCGATGCCCACGAGATCACGACTTCCGACGTCGGGTCGTTGCCCCACGTCAGGTGGACCTGTTCGGGCGTGCCGTCCGGGGTCGACGCGGCGGCCCGGGCTGCCGCGAGGCCACCGGCGGCGGTGGCGAGGCCGGATACGCCGGCGAGTTTCAGGAAGCCGCGGCGCGAGACGGACGCGGCGGGCTCGTTCGGCTGGATCGGGGAGTTGTCCTGGTTCGACATGGTCGGTGTTTTCGTAGATGGAGACGCGAGATGCGGAACCGCCCGGCCGTGCGCAAGCGTGGCCGGGGCGTGGGCCGGAAACGAGCGGGATCCCGGTGCCGGACATTGTCGGAGCGCAGTTTTGCCGGGTTGTGACAGCACGGCAACCCCGCGGGAGCGCCGGCGCCTGCCGAGCTTGCGGATCGGGGCATCCGGCCCGCGCCGGCGCGCGTCCGCTTCGGCCGATATTTATTTGCCGACATCGCGACGGATTCTGATCAGCTGCACCGTTTAACGCATGAACGGCCGCTTCCGGTCGATATCTGCTACGTCGGAGTCTTTCATGAAGCTTTCCATTCCGTTGCGGTTTGCCACGGCATGCGTGGCCGCGCTGGCTGCGTCCGCTGCGTTCGCGCAGGCCGTCATCGTCGCGCCTTACGCGCCGCCGCCGCCTCGCGTCGAAGTGATGCCGGCGCCGCGCGCGGGCTACGTGTGGGACCAGGGCCACTGGCACTGGCGCCAGGGCCGCTATGTCTGGATTCCAGGCCACTGGCAAGTGGTTCGCGTCGGTTATCACTGGGTGCCGGGCCACTGGGCCGCGCGCGGCCCGGCGTGGCGCTGGGTTCCGGGTCACTGGGCCTGATGCGCAAGCCGCCGCACGGCACGCGGTGCCGGCGCGGCGGCGCCTTCCCGCAACGTCATGAGTCGCAGCGATGCCCTTTCGAACCGTGGTGATACTGGCAGCCGCAGCCATCGTGCTGGCCGGCTGCGTCGTGGTGCCGGCGCGTCCGGCCTATTACCGGCCCGCGCCGGTCGTCGTATATTGAGCGCGCCGGCCGCCGCTCGCGCGACCGGGCGGCCGGCATCCGATCGAACCGATCGACACGATCGCCATGCGGCCTGAAACCGATGCCGATGAAACGGACCTTGCCGATGCCGCGCGCGATGCGTGCGGCGATCCCG
>NZ_LDVA01000332.1:0-10498 GCF_050768715.1 Burkholderia sp. ZZQ-2
GGCGCGGCGCTCGGCGGCAACATGTCGCGCAGCTCGTACGAGCGCGATCATGGCGATCGTGGCTATCGCCACCGCAAGCATCGTCACCACCGCGACTGGGACTGATCGCCGCTCGCGCGGCACGGTGCGCGAGCCGCGCACCGGCGCGTAGACGGCGTCGGCTTCCGACGCGAGATTCGGCCCGGCGGCCTGCCGGGCCGCCATCGCCGGCCAGACCGGCGAACATTTTCCGGCTTCGCCAGCCGCGGCCGGATGCCCGATCGATGGGCCGTCCAGTTTCCCCTCCTCGCAGCATTTCCCCGTTTTCCGGCTACACCGCCTCTCGCGACGGAATGCGTCTGCGCAGCGTCGACATCCTTGGCGTTCCATTCGACCCCGTTCGATCCTCGTTCCGCCCCGTTGGCCCGTTTCAGTCCGACGACGGCTCATGATCGGTGCGGAGCGGCTCGCAGCCGTGCACGCTTCGGCGCACGCCAATCTGCGTAACCGGATGTATCGCGCCCCGCGTGCGCGACCGGCGTGACCGCAGTTGCATACCCGCGCCTCCAGCGCCGCCGACTTGCGTTTGCACGGCCCCGTCCGTCAGGATTTCCCGGATAGCCAGACCGTCGCGCCACGCTCCCTCACCGCGTATCGCGGGTGCCGGCAGGTAGTGGGAAATCGAATGGAATCCATCGCAACATTTAATTGGTCGATTGCGAACGACTTCGCTATCGTCGGCGATGCTCGCGTACGGCGTCGAACCGTGCCGCCGGCCGCGCGTCGCCGCATGAACGCGAGCGCCACGGCCCGGCCGCCGGCCCCGCAAGCATGGGCCGCTGCGTCCGATGAACCGGACGAACCCGTCGCGAAGCCTGGCCGACCGAACGAAGGCGCGTGCGCCTTCAAGCCACCCCGGCAACGATGTCCCGCCGCCGCATGCGTGCCCCACGCGCATGCGTGCCGCCCGATGCCGTTGGCGCCCGGGGCCGGACCAACCCATTGCCTGGATGCACTATGTCTAAGACAACGTATTACGCGCCGCACGGCGGCCACCCGCCGCAGACCGATCTGCTGACCGATCGCGCGATGTTCACCGAGGCGTACGCGGTGATCCCGAAGGGTGTGATGCGCGACATCGTCACGAGCTGGCTGCCGTTCTGGACGAACACGCGCCTGTGGGTGATCGCCCGCCCGCTGTCGGGTTTCGCGGAAACCTTCTCGCAGTACATCGTCGAAGTGAACCCGGGCGGCGGCAGCGACAAGCCCGAGCAGGACAAGAACGCCGAAGCCGTGCTGTTCGTCGTCGAAGGCGAAGCCGAGCTGACGCTGCAGGGCACGAAGCACGTGCTGGAGCCGGGCGGCTACGCGTTCATTCCGCCGGGCGCGGACTGGACGCTGCACAACGTCAGCGATGCCGCGGTGCGTTTCCACTGGGTGCGCAAGCATTACCAGGCCGTCGACGGCATTCCGCTGCCGGACGCATTCGTGACCAACGAGCAGGACGTCGAGCCGATCCCGATGCCGGGTACCAACGGCGCATGGGTGACGACGCGCTTCGTCGACATGAGCGACATGCGCCACGACATGCACGTGAACATCGTGACGTTCGAACCGGGCGGCGTGATTCCGTTCGCTGAAACGCACGTGATGGAGCACGGGCTGTACGTGCTCGAAGGCAAGGCCGTCTATCGCCTGAACCAGGACTGGGTCGAGGTCGAAGCGGGCGATTTCATGTGGCTGCGCGCGTTCTGCCCGCAGGCATGCTATTCGGGTGGCCCCGGCCGCTTCCGCTACCTGCTGTACAAAGACGTGAACCGTCACATGAACCTGACGCTGAATCCGGCGCGCTGAGCGCCGCGCCAGCAGTCGAATGTAAAAACCCGCCGGCGCATGCCGGCGGGTTTTTTCTTTGCGCGGCGGTTATCCGGGATGCGCATGTCGACTCCAGGGCCGGTAACCTTGCCGTCGCCCGAACGGCGGCGGTGCGGGCCATCCCGTGCGTCATTCCTTGCGTCCGACGCTCAACGGCGCATCGGTCAGGCGCAGCTCATGCGCCAGGTCGATCAGCGCGCGCAACCGCGCGGGCACGAAGCGATGGCCCGAATAGTAGAGCCGCAGCCCGCCGAACGACGGGCACCACGGCGCCAGCACCGGCACCAGCGCGCCGCTCTTCAGTTCTTCGCCGATGAACCATTCGGAAATGAAGCCGATGCCCAGACCGAACAGGATCGCCTGCTTGATCGCGGCCAGTTCGTTGAGCGCGAACCGCACGGGCAGGTCCATCTGCAGCTTCTGCCCGTTGCGTTCGAGCTCCCAGTGATAGATGCCGCCGTGGGCCATGCGCATGCCGATGCTCTGGTGCTTGAGCAGGTCGCGCGGATGGCGCGGCGTGCCGTGGCGCTTCAGGTACTCGGGCGTTGCGACCACCAGCATGCGGATATCGCGCGACAGCGCGACGGCGATCATGTCCTGCGGCACGGCTTCGGCCAGACGGATGCCGGCGTCGAACCCCTCGGCGACGATGTCGATCAGGCGCGACTCGCTCACGATGTCGATGCGGACGTCGGGGTAACGCTGCGCGTACGGCTGGAACAGCGGCCCCAGCAACAGATGCGCGGCCCCCTGTGGCGCGTTGATGCGCAGCGTGCCGCTCGGTGTGTCGGGCCCGGCGGCGGCATCCTCGCCGGCGCTCCTGATCTCGGCGAGCGCGGGCGCGATGCGCTCCACGTAGCGCTGGCCCGCATCGGTCAGCGACACGCTGCGTGTCGAGCGGTTGAACAGGCGCACCTTCAGGCGCGCTTCCAGTCCGGCCACGGCGCTGCTCACCGCCGTCGTCGACATGCCCAGCTCCAGCGCCGCGCCGCGAAAGCTGCTGCGGCGCGCGACGGCCAGGACCACTTCCAGCTCGGTCATTCCGGTGCGGTGCATCGATTGTCCTGATTTTCGGGATGAGTCATCAGAGATAAGACGGCTTATCGGAACAGTAATGTATTCCTAGACTGCGTGTCATGACGGCTTGTCGGATACGCACACAAGGAGTACGCACCATGCAACGCATCGAACGGATCTACATCGACGGCGAATTCGTGACGCCGCACGGCGACGAATGGTTTGACCTGCACGACCCGAGCACCGAGCGGGTGATCGGGCAGGTCCGCCTCGGCGACGAGCAGGATGCCGAACGGGCGATCGCCGCGGCCAAGGCCGCGTTTCCCGGCTGGTCGCGCACCACGCGGGAAGAACGGATCGCTGCGCTCGAGCGGATGCGCGACGCCGTCGTCGCGCGGGAAGACGACCTGATGGAGGCCGTCGTGACCGAATACGGCGCGCCGGTCGAGCGCGGCCGCTGGATGGCGACCTATCCGGCGGACGCGATCCGGCAGGCCATCGCCGCGCTGGAGACGTTCGCGTTCGAGGAGCAGGCCGGCTCGGCCCGCGTGATCATGACGCCCGTCGGCGTGGCCGGCCTGATCACGCCGTGGAACAGCGATGCGGGGTTCATCTGCAACAAGCTGGCCACCGCGCTGGCGGCAGGCTGCACCGCGGTCATCAAGCCCAGCGAGATGAGCGCGATGCAGACGCAGGTCGTCACCGAGGCGCTGCATGCGGCGGGCTTGCCCAAGGGGGTGTTCAATATCGTCAACGGGCGCGGCGACGTGGTCGGCGACGCGATCTCGCGCAGCCCCGACGTCGCGAAGATTTCGTTCACCGGCTCGTCCGCGGTGGGCCAGCATCTGGTGAGCGCCGGCGCGGCGACGATGAAGCGCGTGACGCTGGAGCTCGGCGGCAAATCGCCGACGGTGGTGCTCGACGATGCGGATTTCGCGAGCATCATGCCGCTCGTGCTGCAGGCGGGATTCATGAACAGCGGTCAGGCCTGCATCGCGGGGACGCGCGTGCTGGTGCCGCGCCATCGGCTCGCGGAATTCGAAGACGCGATCAGCCAGGCGGTGGCGCGTGTGCGCTCAGGCGATCCGCGCGATGCCGGCACCGACATCGGGCCGATGGTCAGCGCGAAGCAATGGGAGCGGGTGCAGCACTACATCCGCATCGGGCAGGAAGAAGGCGCGGTGCTGCTGGCGGGCGGTGAGGGGCGGCCGGACGGTTTGCAGGCCGGGTGGTTCGTGAAACCGACGGTCTTTTCCCGGGCGAACAACCGGATGCGGATCGCGCAGGAAGAAATCTTCGGGCCGGTGCTGACCCTCATCCCTTACGAAGACGACGCCGATGCAATCGCCATCGCCAACGATACGCGCTACGGCCTGAGCGCGATGGTGCTGGGCAAGGACTCCGAACGCTGCGAGCGCGTGGCGCTGCAGATCGATTCCGGCCGCGTGCTCGTCAATACGCTGGCCCACGAGCCGCTTGCGCCGTTCGGCGGCTTCAAGCATTCGGGGCTGGGGCGGGAAATGGGCCGGTGGGGCATCGGCGCGTATCTGGAGCCCAAGACCCTGATCGGGAGCGCAAGCCGGGTCGCGTGAGCAGGCGCTCGCATTCGATGCTCCTGTACGCCGTGCGGGGGCGTTTGCGTCTCTCATGCTGATGCATCACGCATGCATCACCGGTGATCGGGCGCGCAAGCCGGGCCGCGTGAGCAGGCACTTGCCCTCAATGCCCTTGTCCGCCGTGCGGCCGCGTTTGTGTATCTCATGCGGCTGCACATCGCACGCGCATCGCAGGTGAAAAGGCGCGGCCGGTGATTCCAAGCCTCGGAGGTGGAACGGACGCATGCGGCGCATCCTGACGATGCGTGGCTGCTCGCGGATGCTGCTGCGTTGCGCGGCTACAAGCCGAGCGCGTGCGCGGCGAGCTGCGCGACCGCCAGCCGGGTTTCGGGCAGCAGGTCATCCTCCATCAGCCACACGGCCGACAGGCCCGCCCACGCGAGAATCCACTTCAGCAGCCGACGGCGATCGAGTCGCGCGGCATCAGCCACGCACACGACGCGTTGCGTGAAGCGCGCCGGATCGGCCGCGATCTCGTGCGCGGGATTGCAGAACAGGTTCGCATAGTCGAACGCACGATCGCCGCGCAGCCCTTTCGGGTCGATCGCGAGCCAGCCGCGATCGCCGAAATGAAGAATGTTGTCGTGATGGATGTCCCCATGCAGGACGACTTCGTCGACGGGCGGCCCGGCCAGCAGCTCGCGTGCGATCGTTGCCGAGCAATGCAGCACGTCGTTGCCGGCGTTGTCCGACAGCAGCGAACGGAACCAGTCGCGCAGCGGCACGACCGAAACCGGCTCCGGCGCGCGATGCGCGTGCAGCCGGGCGACGACGCCGCATGCGATGCGCATCGTGTCGTCGTCGTGACCCGATGCGGACAATTTGGCCAGCGACGGCGCGGGCTGCGCGCGCTCGAGCAGGATCGCGTCGCTGTCGTGCTGCCACACCTGTGCCGCGCCGTGCCCGTTCCACCACGTCATCAGCGCGTTGCCGCGCCGCTCTTCGTCGCAGGTGGCGACCTTCAGCATCGCGGGCCGCGCCTGCCAGAGAACGGGCAACAGGCCGCCGCTCGCGGTCAGGATCGGGCCGCCGTCGGGTACGAGGCCCCACAGGCCGAGGTATCGATCGAACATCACACGATGCTACAGGCGAAACGGATCGCGCGCAGCGCGGTTCTCCCGGCCGCGTTTGACGTGCCCGCACATTCGACGTGAACGGCCCGACACCATTTCCTAAATAAAATTTAGCCAGCCAAACTTTGGCTAAAGAATGTTCCGGTTTCGCGCGATCCCTTCGACAATGCGCGCCTTTCGTGACCGGTCGGTGCATATCGCGCGCCGGCCGTCGCAGCATCGAAGAAGGAGCCCGACATGACCGACCACACCGCATCCCCTCCGCCGCCGCCCGTGCCGCCGCCGCGCCGCCGTCGCGCATGGCGCACGCTCGCGGGCGCGCTGCTCGGCCTGACGCTCGCGTGCGCGGGCATCGGCGCATGGACGATCAATCGCATCTGGACGCAGCTGCCGTCCGTCGAGCACCTCGCCGTCTATCGTCCCGCGCTGCCGCTGCGGATCTTCTCGCGCGACGGCGATCTGCTCGCCGAATACGGCGTCGAGCGGCGCGAGTTCGTGCCGCTCGAACGCATTCCGCCGCTGATGCGGCACGCGCTGCTCGCGGCCGAGGACGCGAAGTTCTATCAGCACGGCGCGGTGGATGTCGGCGGCCTCGCGCGCGCGACGTTCGCGAACGTCGTGACGGGGCAGCCGGGGCAGGGCGGGAGCACGATCACGATGCAGGTTGCGCGCAACTTCTACCTGACGCGCGACAAGGTGCTGAGCCGCAAGCTCGCCGAGATCCTGATGGCGGCCAAGCTCGAACGCGAATACAGCAAGGACAAGCTGCTCGAGCTGTACATGAACGAGATCTACCTGGGGGAGCGCGCATACGGTTTCGCGGCGGCGGCGAACGTGTATTTCGGCAAGCCGCTCGACGCGCTGAACGCGGGCGAGGCGGCCGTGCTCGCGGGGCTGCCGAAGGCGCCGTCCGCGTTCAACCCGGTCGTCAATCCGGCGCGCGCGACCGCGCGGCGCAACTACGTGCTCGGGCGGATGCACGCACTCGGCCAGCTCGACGACGCGACGTACCGTGCGGCCGTCGACGCGCCGATCGCGCTGGCGACCACGCCGCCGCCCGGGATCGTCGCCGCGCCGTACGTCGCCGAACGCGCGCGCCGGATGATGGTCGAGCGCTTTCACGACGACGCCTATACGCTCGGCCTCGACGTGACGACGACGATCTCGATGCGCGACCAGCGCGCGGCCGAAGCCGCGCTCCAGCGTACGCTGAGCCGGCAGCCGGGCGCGAAGCGCGATGCGCGCAACGGGCTCGAAGGCGCGCTCGTGTCGCTCGATGCGGCCACCGGCGACATGCTCGCGCTCGTCGGCGGCGCGGATTTCAATCGCAACGTGTTCGACCATGCGCTGCAGGCGTATCGCCAGCCGGGTTCGAGCTTCAAGCCGTTCGTCTATTCGGCCGCGTTGGAGAAGGGCTACTTCCCGGGTGTGCTCGTCGACGATACGCAGCGCACGCTCACCCATGAGGAAACCGGCGCGCGGCCGTGGCGTCCACGCAATTTCGGCAACCGCTACGAGGGTTTCATCCCGGTGCGGCGCGGGCTCGTGCGCTCGAAGAACCTGGTCGCGGTCAGCCTGATGCAGGCCACCGACGCGCGCTACGTGCAGCAGCACGCGGTGCATTTCGGCTTCGACGCGCAGCGTAATCCGGCGTCGCTGCCGCTCGCGCTCGGCGCGGGCGCGGTGACGCCGCTCGAACTCGCGAGCGCGTACAGCGTGTTCGCGAACGGCGGGACGCGGATGGAGCCGCGCCTGATCCTGTCGGTGAAGCAGCGCCACGGCGGCGCGATGTACGAGGCCACGACGCCGGAAGGCGCGCGCGTCGTGTCGGCGCGTAACGCGTTCTTGATGGACAGCATGCTGCGCGACGTCGTGAAGGCCGGCACCGCGCGCGGCGCACTCGCGCTGCGCCGCGACGACGCGGCCGGCAAGACGGGCACGTCGAACGGGTCGAAGGATGTGTGGTTCGCCGGCTACTCGTCGGGGGTCGTCGCGGTCGCGTGGCTCGGCTACGACACGCCGCGCCCGATGGGGCGCGCGACCGGCGCGACGCTGGCGCTGCCGGTCTGGCTCGACTACATGAAGACGGCCGTCGACGGACGCACGCCGGTCGATGCGACGCCGCCGCAGGACGTCGCGCTCGTCGACGGCGATTTCGTCTACGCCGAATACACGCGCGGCACGTGCACGGCCGACGTGCCGTCGTACATCCGCAGCCGCTTCGCCTGCGGCGGCGCGGCGGCGCAGGACGCCTCCGATGCGCCGGCCGGCAGCGGCAAACCCGACGAGCCGATGCCCGCGGCCGTCGACGCAGCCGAGCGCGAACGCGTGCTCGACCTGTTCCGTACCGACGACTGACGCGCACCATGCATACGCTTTATCTGATTGCGATCGTCGCGGAAGCGATGTCGGGTGCGCTGATGGGCATGCGGCGCGGGATGGACCGC
Source organism: Burkholderia sp. ZZQ-2 (assembly GCF_050768715.1). Taxonomy (NCBI): domain Bacteria; kingdom Pseudomonadati; phylum Pseudomonadota; class Betaproteobacteria; order Burkholderiales; family Burkholderiaceae; genus Burkholderia; species Burkholderia sp. ZZQ-2. The sequence continues at coordinate 8,008 of NZ_LDVA01000332.1, forward strand.
TTCGGGCTCGCGCTCGTCGGCGCGGTGACGGCGCTCGGCGGCGGCACCGTGCGCGACGTGCTGCTCGGCCACTATCCGCTCGGCTGGATCGCGCATCCCGAATACCTGGTGATTACGCTCGCCGCGGCAACCGTCGCGTCGTGGGCCGCCCGGCATGTCGCGCGAATGAAGACGCTGTTCGTCACCGTCGACGCGATCGGCCTCGCCGCGTTCACGATCATCGGCTGCGACATCGGCGCGTCGACCGGCGCCGCGCCGATCATCGTCGTGCTGGCCGGCGCGATCACCGGCGTGTGCGGCGGGATGCTGCGCGACCTGCTGTGCAACGAGATGCCGCTGATCCTGCGCGAGGAACTGTACGCGAGCGTCGCGTTCGTGACGGGTGCGTTGTACGTCGGGATGCAGCATCTCGGCATCGATGCGGGCGCGGCGACCGTGGTCGCGCTGGCGGCCGGTTTCTCGATGCGGATGCTGGCCGTGCGGCTCGGGTGGAAGATGCGGACCTTCGGCGCGGCCGACGTCGGGCATTGACGCGCGGCCGCGAGGTGGCGCGGCGGCATTCAGTCCGGCTGCATCACCTGGAAGACATTGCCTTCCGGATCGATGCCGTCGAGCAGCCGGTACGGGAATCCGTCGAAGCGCTTGACGTCGCGCACGGTGACGCCGTCGCGCGCGAGACGGTCGCGATGCGCGTCGATGTCGGCGTCGATCCGGAAGACGAGCTTCACGTTGTTCGTCGCCGGGTTCGCATTCGACGGCTCGGCCGCGTGGCGAAACGCCGGGCCGGCCAGATGCAGGGCGAGTTCGATCGCGCCCGCGTCGAGCACCGCCCATTCACCGTCGATTTCCTCGATGACAGGCAGATCGAAATGGCGTTGATAGAACGCCTTCAGCAGCGTGACGTCCTGGACGTACAGGATGATGCGGGTCATCGGAAGCGGCATGGGAGTCTCCTCGAAAGGGAAGCGCGAATGAGGCTGCTTGAAAGCCGGGCGCGCCGATCGACGGCCGATCGACAACCGGGAAGCGGCCGCCCCGCATGCGCCCGCGGCGTCATGCCGGGACCATGACCGGCGGCGCACCGTCGCCGGTTTCCACCATCTTCACGGAAAACCCGTAGCACTGCGCGATATGCGCGGGCGTCATCACGTCGCGCGGCGTGCCGTGCGCGACGATCGTGCCGTCGGCGAGCATCGCGATCGTATCCGCGTGCCGCGCGGCGAGGTTCGGATCGTGGACGATCGCGAGCACGCCGAGCCGCCATTCGCGCGCGACCGAGCGCACGGTGTCGAGCAGCCGGTGCTGGTGCGCGAGGTCGAGCGCGGCGGTCGGTTCGTCGAGCAGCAGGTAGCGCGGGCCGCTCTCCGTTGCGTCGTCGTCCGGCCATAGCTGCGCGAGCACGCGCGCGAACTGCACGCGCGCGAGTTCGCCGCCCGACAGCGTCGTGACGTCGCGGCCGACGAGCGCGTCGGCGCCCGCGCGTTCGAGCGCGCGCCACGCGATGTCGCGATCGTGATGCGATGTCGCGCCGCTGCGCCGCGCATGCGGATAACGGCCGAGCAGCACGATTTCGTCGACGCTGAACGGAAAGGCCGGTTGCGCGGCCTGCGGCAGCACCGCGCGCAGGCACGCGAGGCGCGGCGCGTCGATGCGCGCGAGCGGTTCGCCGTTCAGCGTGATGTGGCCGGTCACGCGCACGCCGCTCGGCGCGACGCTGCCGGTCAGCTCACCGGCGAAGGTCTTCAGCAGCGTGCTCTTGCCCGCGCCGTTGCGGCCGAGCAGCGCGGTCACGCGGCCCGGTTCGATCGACAGCGACAGGTCGCGGAGGATGGCGTTGTGGCGGCGCGCGACGTCGAGATGGTGAGCGGTCAGCATGGTCGTCGTGAAGAAAGGGTTACCCGCCGAGCGCGCCGCGGCTTTTCCACAGCAGCGCGAGAAAGAACGGTGCGCCGAGCAGCGCGGTCAGCACGCCGAGCGGAATTTCGGCCGGCGCCGCGACCGTGCGCGCGGCGAGATCGGCGGCGAGCGTCAGCAACGCGCCGAGCAGCGCGGCGCCGGGCAGCACGACGCGCTGGTCGGGGCCGCACGCGAGACGCACGCAATGCGGCGCGACGAGCCCGATGAAGCCGATGATGCCGGCGCACGATACCAGCGCGCCGACCGCGAGCGCGACCGCGACGAGCACGCGCCGCTTCAGCCGTTGCACCGGCACGCCGAGGTGCAGCGCCTCGGTCTCGCCGAGCTGCAACGCGTTCAGCGCGTCGCGTTCGCGTGCGAGCAGCACGCAGCCGATCGCGACGCACGGCGCGACGGCCGCCAGCGCGGACCATTGCGCGCCGCCGAGGCTGCCGAGGCTCCAGAAGGTCAGTGAACGCAGCTGCGCATCGTCGGCGACGAACGTGAGCAGCCCGATCGCGGCGCCGGCCAGCGCATTGATCGCGATGCCGGCGAGCAGCAGCAGCGGCAACGCGAGCCGGCCGCGCGACGCGGC